>JAWCQO010000004.1 GCA_038869735.1 Candidatus Anstonellales archaeon
TATACAGACGGATAACCTCATTATATACTCCAATCACCTGGGATTCCGTTTTGGGTTTATCTGAAACAAGAGGGACAATTGATCCATCAAGAAAAAGATAATCCGGAGATAATTTTTCAACAGCATTTATTGAAACTTCAATCTCACTTTTTAGACGGAAGAGGGAAGAATTCCATAAAACATCTTCTATATCCAAAGCATTCTTAACTTCTATTTCTGGATCTGCTCTGGGAGAGGGATAATACTCGCATGACTTAAGAGTCGAGTTTTCATACAAAAATGATACTGCAACAGCTCTACAAACAAAGATATCAATACCATGCATAGCACCAAGCATGATTCCTGAATCAGTTGCGCATACCTTTCCGTTCACTTTGATCTCATCTATTCCCCTAATAAAGCTCTTTTCATATGCACCTTCAAAATAAGGCGAAGATTCTGCACGTAATAACTCTGCAAGCTTCCTTCTCCTCTCTTCCAGTAATAAAATGTTCTTAGCTATTTCTTTTATCTTTTCAATCATAAGTTGGATGTGACTAGCTCCGTTTATATTCTTAATCCCCTCATTCTTATAGCGTTGATACTATGCTAAATCGCATCTTTGGAAAGATTCGTAACAACTTAAAAAATGAATCAGTAAAGCAGGCTATAGTAGTAAGAACGGACTTAAAAATGGGAAAAGGAAAGATTGCTGCTCAAGTGGCACATGCAGCCGTAATGGGCTACATACTGGTAAAGAAAAAGAGCCCTGAACTCGTTCTAAAATGGGAAAAAGGAGGGCAAGAAAAAATAGTGTTGAAAGTCGAAAGTGAAAGCGCACTTTTAGATCTTTACTCTAATGCTCAAAAGGAACTTCCTTGCGTTATAATACGCGACGCAGGAAAGACACAAATCGCTCCATCAACCCCTACATGCATATCGTTAGGTCCATATTACGAATCCACAATAGACAAATTTACTTCCCGTCTAAAACTCCTTTAGTATGCGGCGTTTTTGCTAAAACCAGTGTATCCCATCTTTTTTTACAGTTGTATAAACTCTAAGTATCTCTGCAACGCTCCAAGCCTGGGAAATACAGCCATCTGGTCTCAATGTTTTTGCTTCGAATATCTCATTCACGGTCCCAACACCATATTTTCTTAAGTTGTCCTCAAACGGCTCCACTAATTCTATTGCACCTGCTTCTACTCTCTTAAAGACTCTTCTATGCGCATCAAAAAAGGCTCCAAGAAGGTATGGCCAAATAGTTCCATTGTGGTATGCTGCATCTCTTTCTTCTTGATTCCCAGAGTAAACCTCCTTATACTGTGGGTCTGACGGAGATAAACTCCGCAATCCAAGAGGAGTGTAAAGACTCCTAAAAACCTTTGCAAAGACTCCCCTCTGTTGTTCATGCGAAAGCGGAGAAAAAGGCAGTGATACAGCAAATATCTGGTTTGGCCGTGTAGCCGCATCCGCCGGCTCAATCATGTCAAAAAGAGCACGTTTAGCAGGATTCCAGAATTTTTGAAATCCTTTTTTTATCTTTTCAGCCAGAGCAGAAAACTCCTCCTTTACTGATGGCTCGAACGTTTCTGCTAATTCACTCATGATCATTGCAGCGTTAAACCAAAGAGCATTTATTTCAACAGGTTTACCAACTCTCGGATTAAAAAATCCACTTTGGCCCTTTGCGTCCATCCACGTAAGCCCCGGTTTCTTTGTTTTCAACAGCCCATCTTCCTTATCCACTTCGCAGAACTCATTGGCAGTAAGATACCACGTGATAGCCTCCTTCATTTTTTTCCACATCTTGTCCTTTACAAATCCAAAATCACCCGTCTTTTTTAAGTACAAATAGACTGCATTTATGAATAGAAGCGGGGAATCTGCATTTGGTGCATCCGAACCAAAAATATTCGGGATACTTCCACCTTTCATTCTGTTAGCTATACTCTCCAGAACTTCGGATGCTTCGTTGTACCTATAAGTTGAAAGTAATAATCCGGGAAGAGATAACAGAGCATCCCGAGACCACTCAGAGAACCAATGATATCCCGCGATTATAGCTTTTTTTCCTTCTCTTTCAATGACGAAGGAGTCTGCTGCAAGCACAAGAGAAGTTGCAAAAACATTTTTGCTAAAACCAGTTTCTTTATAATACCGCTCAAGCATTTCAATTTTTCTTTTTGCTTCCTGTGAGAGCCTTTTTTTTATTCGCTCAAAATTTATCTCCTCAGTCGAAGCTATTATATTCATTTCGTTTTTCTCACAAGAACATAAGAAATAACCGGGAGAATAGTGGTTATCCAGTTCCCCAGTTTCTCTTTCCCTCTCTCTTTCGTAAACCATGTTGTAATAGGTTAAAGGTTCTTCTTTGTAACTTGCCAAATCCGAAATAACGTAAAGAACTTTGGGACGCATAACAAAAAAACCATTGCCTATTCGCTTTACACTGTAATCTATTTCTCTTTGAGTGTTTGAATTGACGTCACGGATATTTATAAGAGGACGTAGCTTGAGAAAAGAGCCGGGTTTCCTTGAACCTTCCAAACGGTAATTTATTACAACAGTGTTTTCCCCCGTCACGACCATTATTGTCTTTTGGATTTCAAGTCCTTCGACGTAATAGACGAACTTTGCTACGTCGGAGAATTCAAAAAGACGAAGGCGCTTATGTCCGTCTGGATGGATAACCCCCTCCGGATATTGATTCACGGAAAGCGGAAATTCCTCTTCTCCAATAACTGCACTGTCCTCTATTTTTGAGAGGTAAAGTGTTCTTGTAAGGTTCTGGTCAGACCCTATCAAAAGCCCATGATACTTTCGAGTGTTTAATCCTATGATCGTAGATGAGGCATATCCTCCTATCCTATTTGAAAGAAGCCAATCATTTGTCTTTCCCTTTTCAAATAATAAGTCCTCACTCCTAAAAGAAATCATTTTTCATCACAAAACCTACTACTTAATTATTTATAAACTTGTTTTTTTAAACTAAGTGGCAAAAGGTGATCGATATCAAGGAGATCAATATAAAAAGCATTTTGTTTATTTTTTGGATTATCACTCTTCTTGGATGCATCAACACGTCTGAACAAGGGAATTTTACTCAAACTAAAAAAGAAGTCCAACTCGAGTTCCTATATGCTGACTGGTGCGTTCACTGCAACAATATGAAGCCAATCGTTCTTGAGTTGGCTCGAGAGCTCCCTCCAGATAGATTTGAATTAATAATGTTAAACGAAAAAGACATAGCAAATCCGAAGATAAAGGAGGTTTATGAGAAATACACAGAAATGGGTTTCTTTAAGGGCTTCCCAACTTTTGTTATAAATGGAGAAACTGCGCTTGTTGGGGAGAGAAGCAAACAAGATTTTAATCTTTGGGTCTGCGCACACTTTAAACCACCAAAGCCGACCAAGTGCTCTTCTTAACTTAGTCTTCAATACTGTCTAGCTACATATACCAAAGAGTTGGCGGCTTTACCACACACCACACACGTTCCACCTACTTTTTCTCTTTTTCCGTATGCCTCCCCTCTTACGTCACCATTAGAGACTTCCTTTATCTTATCTGCGCAAATCTTCCCTTCCATTTCTATAGTACACAGAGGGACCTTAACAAAACCACCCAACTTTATCTTCTCATTAAGCTCATCGATGTTTTTTGCATCAAAAATCCTCCTTTGAAATTCATCATCTGCTCTTTCTCTGAGGCGGCTTATCATATTTCTCTTTATTGCACTGATTCTTCTGTTTAACTCCTTAAGGCTCACAGTTTCCTTTTCACCAGTATCTCGTCTTACTAAAGTGACTTTACTCTCAGCGACCTCTTTTTCACCGACTTCGATTCTAATAGCAGCGCCCAACATCTCCCATTTGTTGAATTTGAAACCTGGCGTGTTTTCTGAAAGATCAAGAAAGGCCCTATACTTTGTCTCTAGTTTTTTGCAAACTTTTTTGCAAAATGAGATTATGTCGTTTGACCTTTCTTTTTTTATTATTGGGACTATAATCACTTGAACAGGAGCAAGCTCAAATGGCAAGACCAGCCCTCTATCGTCCCCATGAATTGAAATAAGTGCAGCATATATACGAGATATTGCTGGGCCATAACAGGTCGTGCGGCAATTTCTTCTCTCTCCATTCTTATCCAGATATCCGATTCCAAAAGCCTTTGAAAACTTTTCACTTATTAAATGTGTCGAAGGAAGCTGCAACACTTTTCCGTCAGGCATAAGGGTATCCGCAGCAAAAGTGTAATCAGCACCTGGAAACTTATCCCACTGAGGCCGAGAAAAAAATATAAACGGAATCCCAAATCTTTTATGTAACACTTCTTCGGTTAACTCCATATCTTCCTTTACCTGCTTGAGCGCGTCCTCCACATTTGCAAACGCATTATGGGTTTCTATCCAATGAAATTCCCTGCTTCTTATAAATGGTCTTGTCGCCCTTGTTTCATATCTCCAGACTTGGGCAGAATGGTAAGTTTTAAATGGAAGGTCATTTTCACTACGAATCCAAAGAGAAAACATCTTATAAATCGCAGTTTCCGAAGTAGGTCGCATAGCTAATCGTTCTTCAAGAGCATTCTTCCCGGCATGGCTTACCCAAAAAACCTGGGGTGTAAATCCTTCTACATGCTCTCCTTCCTTCTTAAAGTTGGATTCTGGAATTAATGCTGGGAGCCAAATTGGCTTGTGGCCCCTTTTTTCCAACTCTTTCTCATAGATTCTGTACATCTCCTTCATGGTTATTACTGAGTTAGGCATAAATACTACAAATCCCTTCACGTTATAACGTAAATCACACAAATCGGCTTTTTGAGTAATCTCACTATACCATTCTGAAAATCTGTTTTTTGGATTCTTCATAATCAAAAGTTTCAACGGAATCCTTTTTAAGTTTGTTTTATTTTTTTTACCATGGCGAAAATTGATTGGTATCTAGAATTTGTAGATGAAGACTATCTCCCCAACGCAGATGATATAGTTGCTCTTTTTTATTTTGAGCCCGGCAATGGAATAAGCAAAAAAGAAGCTGCAGGAAGAATAGCTTCTGAGAGTTCAACAGGAACGTGGACAACTCTTGCGACCCTCCCTCCACGCATGAGAAAGCTGATGGCAAAGGTTTATGAGTTAAATGGCAATTTTGCCAAAATAGCCTATCCTATAGAGCTATGGGAAGAAGCAAATGCACCCCAACTTCTTGCTGGACTTGCTGGAAACATTTTTGGCATGAAAGCCATCAAAAATTTAAGGCTTTTAGACGCAAAATTCCCCCCCAAATACCTAAAAAGCTTCAAAGGCCCAACAAAGGGAATTCAAGGAGTAAGAAAACTGATGGGTATAAAAAACCGTCCCTTAACCGGCGCAGTACCGAAACCAAAAATTGGGTTCTCTTCTCTGGAACATTCGCAGATAGCCTATGAAACTTGGATGGGGGGGTTTGACCTTGTTAAGGATGACGAAAATCTAACCTCTGTCACATTCAACAAATTTGAGGAGAGAGTAGCTTTGATGGAAAGAATGCGTGAGAAAGCAGAGAAGGCCACTGGAGACAAAAAAGACGCTTTAATAAACATAACTGCCCCTGTTGAGGTTATGGAAAAGAGGGCAAAGTTGTTATACGAATCAGGTTTTGGGTTTGCGATGATTGATGTTGTTGTAGCGGGTACAAGTGCCGTGCAGTATATGCGCGAAATACTCGAAGACTATGGAATGGCAATACATGCTCATCGTGCTATGCACGCCTCCTTTGACCGCAATCCAAAACACGGAATCTCGATGCTCTTTCTTGCAAAGCTTATGCGGCTGATAGGCGTTGATCAGCTTCATGCTGGTACTGGTGTTGGAAAACTTGTAGGCCGCAAAGATGAGATAAAAGCAATCTCGGATGTGCTGAGAGAAAAAAGGGTGAAAGCCGTTGAAAATCTTCTACTTGAACAAAACTGGGGTAATATAAAACCAGCGCTTCCTGTTTCTTCAGGAGGTCTGCATCCCGGCCTTATCCCAGACGTAATTAAACTTTTCGGAACTGATTGCGTAATACTTGTCAGTGGGGGGATTCATGGTCACCCTGATGGAACACGTGCTGGAGCGAAGGCTGCGATGGACGCAATATATGCGACCCTTGATGGCATTAGCTTGGAAGAAGCATCCAAAAAAAGCAATGCCCTTGCGAAAGCACTTCAGAAATGGGGCCATTTCAAGCCAAAATAACGTATCAAGACAATAAGCCTTATATCCTTTTTTTTCCAATATATTATAACATCTCACGTTAGATTTCAGCTATACGTAGATGTAAGTGAAAAAATATGAATTCTCAAATCATTGCAACGTCCAAGGGTGATAGGGACATCAGTACCAATCACAAATTTAATCTCAGAAACTTCTTTAGAAAAAAACCGAATCCATCTCTCTCTAAGAATGAACTACTTGAACAGACCATTAGAATGATTAGTTTCGAACAAGAAAAATTTTATTGTCTTCCTCCACTCTATAAAGTCCTCGGAAAAAAGCATCTTCTGGATACTCAAAATCGTTTGGCTCAGAAAGTAACAAATGTTGCGATAAAAGAGGGCTTCGAAAACTTTTTTCTCTCAACTTTTCAGTTTCTTCTTGATAAGAAAGCCGAACAGATTATTGAAAGACGCAAGGTAAACCTCCTTTTGCGTCTGAGAAAGAAGAAGCCATATGACGGGGACGCTATTTCATCTGCACTCGCAGATGTGCGAGCTTTATCAAAATTCCGTCCATTTCGTCCTATCGAGGCTAGAAACGACTTTTATAAGCTCTTATATGACAAAGATCCTTCCAAAGCTCCCGAAGACGAACTGCGCAAATGCAACGGTCTGCTCCTAACATCATTATTCATCCTAAGCTCGTCTTTTGCTCAAATAGTAATGGCAAAATCAATCTTACTTCTTAAAAAGAGAATGTCAGAATCAGAGACTCAAAACCAAGCTTTAATGAGTTATGCTAATACCAACAAAATTAGTAAATACATATCCACTTTAATCTCAAAGACTGAACAGTGAATATTGATGGAGATAAACGAGTTTTACTTCTTTGCTCTTTCCGCTCTTTTAATAATTGTTGGCTTTTTTCTTGGGCAGCTGATTACAGAGAGGAGATTAGAAAAGATGGTATCCGAGATAAGAGAAGACGCCATAAAAAGATCGCGTTCAGTCTTGACAGGTCAATTTATGGAGCAGATTGCTCCATATTTGCCGAACTTCAAATATTCTCCTACAGAGGTGCGCTTTATAGGAAAGCCAATTGATTTTATAGTTTTTGAGGGAATGGACGAAAAAGATATCAAGCGTGTCATATTTGTCGAAGTCAAAACAGGCAAAAGTACTCTTTCGACTCAAGAAAAAAAATTACGCGATGCGGTGAAGAAAGGTAAGGTTGATTGGGAGGAGTATACTCTTCCAACATCTTTGCAAGATGAGCCCAATTAGCAAAAACATAAACCTACCTACTCAACCTGATAAATCTATTCTGCGCCCGGATTCTATGTCCCACATAAAATTTTAATTCATCTAATCAATCCATATAAATGCATGTACCCCCATATCCTTTCGTTTAACTCAAGAGAAATGAAAATAGATATCAGGGACAGTGACACCGTATCAAATCTAGATACGAAGGGAGAGATGCGCCTTCTGTTTTCTAAATACCGCCAATGCATTGGATACAGATCCGATTCTTCACCCAACCCATGGAACCGCTGCCCAGCCATTACAAGAAATATACGTCAGTGTCCGCTGTGCTCTTATCGAGATATCTCTCGCATCTATACTATCGGAGATTTTTCCCTCTACCCTCACCTAGAAAAAGAGTTAGAAAATGAATCTTATTATATCTACCTAGCCGCATTTGGAGAAGATAAAATTAAATGCGGAATCACAAAAAATGAAAGGCTCAATGAAAGGTTTATTGAGCAGGGAGCAGATTTTGGCTGTGCCCTATTTGAGGTAAATGGTCTCTCACTCGCATTTCGAATAGAAAAAGAACTTCAAGAAACTTTTGGTTTTTCAAATGCTGTTTTTATAAAAGAAAAAATTGCAAGAATAAACTTCGATTCCAAAAAGGCAAAGGAGAATCTCAAGCGAGCAATAGAGCGTGTTCTGGAGTCAGATGTCTTTTGTGAGTTTTCATTAACCCCGAGAATATTAGATCTTGGAACCCATTATCCATACGTAACCAATGCATTAGAGTCAAAAAAAATCGATGGAAAAATTCTGGGTGCAAAAGGCTTATTGCTTTTCTGGAGCGATGCTGAAGATAACAAATATCTCATAAACATGAAGTCTCAAGAGGGAAGATTTTTAGTTAGTTTTGCTAATCTTTGATTATGCGTGTCTTTTTTGCTGTCGACCTTCCTCCGAATATACAAAAATACCTTTTTCAAGTAGCAAGAGCACTTAAGGGCAGATATATCAGAACTGTTCCACCAGAAAACCTCCATATAACTCTTAAGTTTCTAGGAGAGCAGCAGCCTGAGAAGGTTGACCAAATTATAACGCTTATTAGAAAAGTTCCCTTTAAGGAATTTGATATCGTAATACATGGAATAGGTGCATTCCCAAATAAAAAGCACGCTCGCGTAATATGGGCTGGCGCAGATTCAAAAGAACTCTCAGCTCTAGTAAAAACTATCGAGGAGCATCTTTCTCTAAGCCACGAGCCGTTTAAAGGCCATGTAACGTTGGCACGACTTTCCGGAAATCAACCAAACCAGCTTCAGTCTTTCTTTTCCTTATATAAAGATGTTTTTTTCGGTTCTTTTAAGTGCACTTCATTTGCTCTAAAACAGAGTAAGCTAACCCCTATTGGACCAATTTACGAAACTCTCTTTCAGTTCACAAACAATCCATCCTTATAAATGTATAAGAAGATACTTTCAATATGGATATACCTCAAAAGACCCAAAAGGCAATGGTTATTTGTGCTTACGCACTATCAAGAATAAAGCCTTCTCATGAGGAAAATGCCGCAACAAGAAAAATAGTCGATGAATTCTATCTAGTCCTTCGTAATGTAGTACCTTCAGATGTAGACGTAGAGCTTATGGGGTCCGTTGCAAAAGGAACACACCTCAGAGGCTCAACAGATCTTGATTTTTTTCTTTTATTTCCTAAAACTTATTCAAAGACGCAAGTTAAAACCCTGGGTCTCACATACGCTAAAAAGGCAAGCAAGAATTCAAAATACGAAATAAGATACGCCGAACATCCATATCTTCGCACATACTTTCACGGCTATAAAATTGATATAGTGCCCTCATATAAAATAGGCAGAATACGAGAAAAAGGTACGTCAGTTGATCGATCTCAACTCCATACAAAATACATAAAAGAGCGACTTTCTGACTCGCAGAAGGATGACGTACGCCTGCTAAAACAATTTATGAAAAATCTTGGAATCTACGGTGCAGAGCTTCGAGTTGAGGGATTTTCAGGATACGCATGCGAACTTCTAATCCTCTGTTATGGAACCTTTATGAAGCTTCTTGAGTCAGCTTCGAAGTGGGACTCCCCAACAATCGACATTGAAAACTATTATGGCGGAAGAGCAAGGGAAAAGTTTGACTCTCCAATAGTAATTATTGATCCAGTAGATATGAAAAGAAACGTTGCTGCCGTGATATCCCATACATCCCTGAGCAGATTTATACTTGCAGCCAGAAAATTCTTAAAAGAGCCATCTTCAAGCTTCTTTTTCAAAGAAAAAGTCGTCCATAACAGAAAGCACCTTAGGAAGCTGATTCTAGACAGAAAGTCAAGATTCCTTGCTATCGAATTTAAGGCACCGAATTTAGTTGAAGATATCTTGTGGCCACAGCTTCGCAAGACAGCGCGGGCTATGTTAGCTTTTCTTCACGCTTGCGATTTTATCCCTCTTGGACACTATTTCTGGTCTGATGGTAAAAAATGCATGATTTTCTTTGAATTTCTCGTTTATGAACTTCCAGCAATAAGAAAACTGTATGGTCCCGCAGTAAAGTTTGAAAATGACGTTTCTAAGTTTATTGAAGCCCACAAGAATGCCATTAATCTCCATTTAGAGCACGAGCGAATCGTTGCAATAGAAAAAAGAAAATTAACTAATGCTTATTTGGCTCTAAAAATACTATTAAAAAATCCCTCTAAACATGGAATCCCAAAAAATTTCCGTCCCTGTCTTAAAAAAGTCCGCTTCCTAACTCTTTCAGACTTATTGTCCGATAAATATATCTCTGTAGCAGGTGACTACTATACAAGAAAAATAGAATGAAACCTTATGTCGCGAAAAGAACAGGTTTTTAATCACTAACACTCTATTTGCCACGCCCTCTAAATCCCTCTTGAGCGCTTTAGGATAAGTGATACGAATCAGAAGACAGTCAAATATCTGTTGTTTACAACGGGATCTCATCTACAAAAATAAACTTGCACCAGACGCAACAGTTATCTGATGCGACATATAATAAAGTTGTCTGTCATCCAATTATCAAAGTTTTTAAAGAAAGACAAAAGATTATATATTGATTATTCATGTCCCCAGCAAAACCAAGTCCTACTGATGCTCGCACCCATTATCAAAAGGGTAATCTCCTTTATGAGAAGGGCGAATACGAGAAAGCCATAGAATGCTACAATATGGCAATAATACTTAACCCTGCATTTTCAGAAGCATATTTCAATCGAGGCCTTTGCTACTACAACTTAAAGAATTTTGACAAGGCAATTCAAGATTATACAAAAGCTGCAGAGTTAGACCCAAAAAATGCAGTAATATACAACAATAGAGGAGATTCTTATTATAGAAAACAGGATTTTGAAAAAGCGATATTAGACTATGACAAAGCAATAAGTCTGAATGGGCGATATCTCAAGGCATACTATAATAGGGGACTTGCATACGCTTGTTTGGAAGATTATGAAAAAGCAGTAGAAGACTTTAGTATGGTAATAGAGCTGAATCATACTTTTGCAGAAGCCTATCATCTACGGGGTCTTGCTTATGATTACTTAAATGAGCTTGATAAGGCGATAGCCGATTACGACAAAGCAATAGAGCTAAATCCAAACTTCACAGAAGCCATAAACCATCGAGAGTTAGCAAAGAGCAAAAAAGAAGGAGGAGGGGCCGGGCAATCTGGCACCCCACAGCAGGGAAGCATAAATCCAATAAAGCTTCTTCAAAAGCCAAACATGAAATTTAGCGATGTTGCCGGCATGGAGAAGCTAAAAACAGAAATAAATGAAGCAATAGTCTATCCTCTCCTCAAACCTGATTTAGCACGAAAGTATGGTAAGTTTGGCGGCGGAGGTATGATGCTTTATGGTCCTCCAGGATGTGGAAAAACATTCATCGTCAAGGCAGCAGCTGGAGAATGCAATTCTGCATTTATCAATGCAAAAATATCAGATGTTTTGGACATGTATGTAGGCAACACAGAAAAGAATATTCACGCAATATTTGAAACCGCACGAAAAAATACCCCAAGTATAGTTTTTTTCGATGAACTTGAAGCTCTTGGTGGGAGAAGAGAAGATATGACGCAGGCTACCTCTTATATGAAAATGGCAGTAAATCAGCTCCTTTATGAAATGGACGGAATCGAATCAAATAACGTAAACGTTCTCATTCTTGGTGCTACGAACGCTCCCTGGGACGTTGACCCTGCCCTGCGGCGTTCTGGTAGGTTTGGAAAAACAATATTTGTACCTGAACCTGATTTTGCCTCACGCAAAGCAATTCTTCGCATGCACGCAAAAAAGAGGCCCGTATCAAAATTTATTGCGTACAACCGAATAGCTCTTGCAACGTGGGGTTACTCCTCTTCCGACCTAAAAGCGTTGGTTGAAGATGCAGCTGCAATTCCATGGAGAGAGGCTTTCAAGACAGGAAAGCAGAGGAATATTACAACCTCTGATTTTATAACTGCTTTAAAGAAAAGACGCTCTACTTTGCCCCCATGGTACGAACAAGCAAAAAAGCAAATAGGGCGGCAGGAAGAAAGAACCATAATAGACGGAAAAGAGCATTTAAAAATTACTGAAAGCAAGATGGGTGTAGGTGAAAAAGAGGCCTTCAGAGACCTCCTAAAAGTAATTGAGTGGAAGAATAAATGGTATGTCAAAGCTGCAGAGTGGCTTATAAGAAAAATTGCGCTTTATCTTCCAATACCATTTTAAATCTCATAATTCCTTTGGCATCCATGAAGCCAGGTTTATCTCTCCTCATTATTTTGCTACTCAAAAGCTCTCTCTTTTCTCTAATTTCCATTTCGCCTGACGCATTTCAGGACGGAAGCTTACAGGCAAGAATAAGCTCCCCTCCCTTTGTTGAGTTTGACAAAATAGAAGGTTCAATTAATTTTTCAGCAAAAGTATTTAACCCAACAGATGAACCGATTGCCTTATATATAATGGAAAAAAGCGGCGATAAACTTGAATTAATAGAGGAAGCATCAGTTGTGCCTGCGCACGGTGAGACACAACTCTTAGTGAGAATAAATTCAAAATATAGGTTCACGCGCTATGATAACAAAACATATGCAATAGTCGGCATCCAAAAAAATGGCAGCGTTTTAGGAAGATATATCACAATAGACATAAGCTGGGGGAGCTATGAAAAATCCATTCGCGATATGATTCTCCACACAAATACCTATGCCCTTCCTGTTCTTGGGATACTGATAATTATCTTGATAGCGATTCTTCTTGAGTTAGCATACCAGACCTCTTACAGCCCAGAATACACTCTCCGCACACTTTTTTTTCCTAATATTAAAGGTAAGCCCATTCTGGAAAAAGCTGCAGAGATAATGACAGATCCACTTTTTTGGCTTTTTGAAGCGGCAGGTATTTCCATCCTATTAGTTTCAATCTATAATAATGTATCATCAAAAGTTGGATCAGAAGCGGCTTTCGAATTTCTTATCCTCTCTGGGATGGGTGCCCTCATACTTCCACTTGCGTATCTTGTAATTGCACGTTTATCCGAAAAATATGAAAAAAAGCCAATAAGAGCTTTTTTTGGTCTTTTTATGTGGGGAAGCTTTTCAGCTTTTCTGTCGTTTTTGCTAAGCTATCTTCAGTGGCCAATCTTCAAGGCAATTGGATTATCAACCTCAACAGTTTCTTTTTCTTTTTTTGTAGCTGCGTTACTTGCCCCCTTTTTTGAAGAATTCACAAAAGGGCTTGGTATTCTAATATTCTCATCTCACCGAGAGTTTGATGATGCTCTTTCAGGACTTCTTTTTGGCTATACTGTTGGCGTTGGATTTTCATTTATAGAAAACTGGTTTTATTTTACCTCTCGTACAAATCCATTTGAACTTGGTTTGATACCATGGGGTTCTCTTGTATTATATCGTTCTTTCTTCAATTCAATAGCGCACGGGTGTTTTGCGGCTGCTACCGCTGTGACTATTGGCTATATCAAATCTCATCCTCGCGCTACAACTCTTGCTCATTTTGGCGTATTACCAGGCTTTTTCGCTTCTGTTGTTCTTCACGTAATCTTTAACCTAAGCGCACTTATTGACGGATTTGTAATCTCAAATTATAATGTTCCTGTCTTTGTTTTTAATCCCCTTGTCGTCGTAGTAATAAGCATAATGTTTCTGTTTGTGTATATAAGCGCAACGCGCGAAGAGAAGATAAGATACCTCGGTCAGAAAGCCAAAGATATGATAGAAGAGTTGGGTTTAAATTTTGACAACACTAAAAAATAAAGTGAAATCCATGGAAAGTAGCATTGATCCTGACCTTACTGTAAACATATGCGGTGTCAGACTTTCCAATCCTCTAATATTAGCCTCCGGCATAAAAGGCAAGATGAGTGCTCCGCTACTTGCAAAATATTCAAAAGATGCTGGAGCTATTACCACCAAATCTTGTAATCTCAAAGGAAGAAAAGGACATCCTCCCCCAACAATATGGATTGGAAAGCCAGCTATACTCAACGCAGCTGGTCTTCCTAATGATGGCGTTGATTCAGTAATCAAAGAAATAAGAGAATGCCGGAAGATATCGGATATTCCAATCATCGCGAGCGTATTTGAAAACTCTGTTGAAGGTTTTGGCGAGGTAGCATCCAGAATAAGTGAAGCAGAGCCGGACCTAATAGAGATAGATATGTCCTGTCCAAACGTTCAAGAAGAGCGGGTGATGTTTTCTGATTCTTGCCAAAGCGCTGGAGAAGTTATAAGAAAGATAAAAAAAGTTACCAAAATACCGATAATAGCAAAACTCTCTCCTGCTGTTTCAAACATCGCCGAAATTGCGTTAGAGTGCGAGAGAGCAGGAGCAGATGCAATATGTGCCATAAACACCATGCCTGCGATGGAAATAGACCCCATCAAAAGAGCATTTGTGCTTTCAAATAAATTTGGAGGAATGTCCGGCCCTTGCCTAAAGCCGATTGCCCTTCGTTGTGTATATCAAATTCGCAAAGCAGTGAGGATTCCAATAATTGGGACTGGCGGAATAGAAACAGGAGAGGACTGCGCTCGATTTTTCCTAGCAGGTGCAAATGCAGTTGGCATAGGCTCAGTCCTCTATTTCGATCAAGACGCATTTTCAAGAATTAAAAATGAGCTTTCCACATATATGAAAAAGATGAATTTCACAAAAATTTCTGATATAAAAATGTAGAAAGATGGTGTTGGGGGACGGATATAGCCAGAGACATGCTCACATGAGATGAACTAACAGAAACATAAAATATAATAGATAAATATAACAGCGGAGTTTTTCAGATGCTTATCAAAAATGCCAATGTAGTTTCAACGTCTGGAATTAGTCGCCTAGATATATTTGTAGACGGAGAGAAAATCAAAAAAGTAGGACGTAACTTAAATTCCCTATCTGAAGAAACACTTGATGCAACAGGTCTTTACGCATTCTTCGGTGCTACTGATATTCATGTCCACTTCCGTGTTCCTGGAGGAGAGAATAAAGAAGACTTTTACACCGGTTCTTGTTCAGCTATAGCTGGCGGCGTTACTGCCTTTTTGGATATGCCAAATACCTCACCTCCGACAACAACAGAGAGTAGACTTAAATCCAAAATAGAGAAAGCTGCATGCACTTCAGTCTGCGATTTTGGCTTTCATTTTGGCGCAACAGATTACAATATAAATGAAGTCAAAAAAGTCTCACCAACCTCAATCAAGATATATATGAGTTCAAGTACAGGAAATATGGGGATAAGTGAAAGAGGAATTAAACGTCATTTTCAAACGTTTCCGTCTAAAAAGCCGATATGCATCCATGCAGAAGACCAGCAGCTTATCAACAAGTACTCAAACGCTAAAAACATCAAGAGGCATGAACAAATAAGAAATCCTCTCGTAGCAGCTTCAGCAGTATGTAAGGCAATATCCTTTGCATTTCCACTAAAGCGTAAAATACATTTTTGCCATTGTTCAACAGAAACCGAAATAACACTTGCAAAAACCTATCCTTTCTCAACAGTTGAGGTTGCGCCTCACCACCTATTCCTTTCTCACAAAGACATTAAGAGATTGGGCTTCCTCAAAAACGTAAATCCTCCGTTAAGAAGCTCAGAGGACGTTGCTTATCTTTGGAACTCCCTCTCATATGTAGATGTTATTGCATCTGACCATGCTCCACATACCATAGAAGATAAAAAAGAAGGAGCATCAGGATTTCCCGGTGTCCAGACGACCTTCCCACTTTTGCTTGATGCTGCTGTTAAGGGAAGGTTACGTCTTGAGGATGTGGCTAGACTCCTTTGCGAAACTCCTCCTAGGCTCTTTGGTTTGAAAGAACGTGGAAAAATATGCGCTGGTAATATAGCCGATATAGTTTTAGTAGATTTGTCAGCACAGCACACTATCACTTCAGAGTCACTTTTTTCAAAATGCGGATGGAGTCCATATGAAAAAATGCGCCTCTCTGGCAAGATAGTGCGAGTTATAAGACGCGGCGAGATCGTTTTTGAAGATGGCCAACTTTTTGCCAAGAAAGGCACTGGAAGGTTGATCATGTGTTGATTCTAAACAATCTCTAACACTACTATGGGCCTACCCTCATCATTTGTCTGAGAGCTTATCAAAAACCTATATGTCGCAGGGCCTCTTAGAACAATCGCAGTGCTTAGTATCTCCAGCTGATGGTGTGTGTTTTTCACTATATCCGTTTTTTTATCATCTTCTCCCCATCTTAATACAATTTCATTTTTTGTTGTTCTTACCTCCGTCACTCCTGATGGAACTTTTATAGCTACGACTATTTTTGAACCTACTCCTGAGTAGCCAACGGAATCGGTTGCAGAAGCTAATTTTTCTGCACTCACATCAAGCTGAGATATTGCAAGGGAGTATTGAGCACTGGATAAGTCTAAAGATACATCAACCAAGATGGGTATAAATAAGAGTGCTGCAAATCCGCTTATTATAAGCACTTCAAGACTAATTTGGCCTCTCATACATCTCAACTTTTTCTGTCTATTATCTGTGTCCTTCTCTTTTCAATTTGTTTCTGAAGCTGACGCATAACTTCTGAAACTGCAGTTTTTAGATTCCAGTCGTTACTATGTGCAAGAAATAAAACTCTTGAAATAAGGCGTCCTCTAACTGAATACATCTTCTTTGCTTTTTTAATATGAATGGAAAGAAATTCTACTGGCGCAAACTTTTCTATCCTCTCAACTACCTTCCTGCAATCTTCCATTATCTCATTGATAAGAATCCGGTCTTCCTCTTCCAGTCCCAAAACAAAAATCTTCTTAGTCGTTCCTCCTTCTCTTCTCATTGCAGTTTCAAATATGTCCTTGGATGTTATAACCCCAATTGCTTTCCCTCCATCAGCAACCACCACAGATGAAATCTCATTTTCAACCATCATCCTTGCAGCTTCGCTTAGGGGCGCTGAAGGTGGAAGCAAGAAAACTTTCTTTCTCATATAAGAGCTTACCGGATAAATATCCGGGTTTTCCTTATCTCCAAACAGCGGCTTCTTTTCTCCAGCTAGGATAAGTACATGGCGCGTTATATCAAATGTAGTCAATATCCCTTCTATATACCCTTTTTTTGTTACTACTAAACGTCTTACATTGTACTTTCTCATCATACCCTTTGCGTTTGCAAGGGTCGCATCAGCTTCAATACTCACAACTGGTGACGACATCACATCTTCGACTTTGTATCCTGAAAGCGTTCCCTCTCTAAGTAACATTCTAGTTACCTCACTTCTAGTCAGAAGTCCTAAAATTTTTCCTTTCTCTATCACAGGGATTGCTTTCCATTTCCCTGCAAAAAAGAGTTCGCATATCCTCTTGATTTCATAGTTTGGCCCTATGTATGGGGCAGGTTTGCATATATTCGCGCACTTTGTCTTGGAAATGTCATGTAATTTTTTTCTTATTTCTCTATCATCAATCAGTCCAAAATATTTCCCCTCTTTTGTAATGACTACTCCCAGTCCTGTTTGAGCTATCTCAGAAACTGCCCGGCTTGCCGGCTCATCGGCATCAAGAATTAGTACAGGTTTTAGTTCCATGGAAATGTCACCTACTCAACTTTATTCCTGATAGGTATAAAAAAGTAGTCACATAAACAATTAAGCTTAAAAAGTTCTATAAATAGAACTTTTATTATGAAATATGATGTTCATGATTATCTTCGTGGCATATACTATCTTGGAGGCAATAATAACGATGGAGTCAGCTTATCTTCTCTTACAAGCAGGCTTGGCGTTTCAAAAAATACGGCTTCGCTAATGGTCTCTAAACTCAAAAAGAAAAATTATGTAATTCACAAAAAGTACGGTAAAATTTTCCTTACAACCGAAGGAAGAAAAATTGCCAAGGAACTGACTCAACGGCACAGACTGATAGAATTGTTTTTGAATAAAAGTCTCGGTGTGGATGTTGAAGCCGTTCATGAAGAAGCCTGCAGACTTGAGCACTTTTTTAGCAAGCGCTCAATACTTGGGCTTAAAGCGTTGTTAAAAAATGAAAGATTTTGCCCTCACGGCAAACCAATAAGCGGAAGATGAAATATGAAAAAGTCAGCTCTGCTCTTTTCTATTTTCATCATTATTGCAGGATGCACAGGAAACAGCGAAAATCTAAAAGAAAAGCAAAAACCCTTAGTTGTCGTCTCTCTCTACCCACTTTATGATTTTGCAAAAAATGTTGCGGGTGACAAAGCCGATGTTCTTATACTCGTGCCTCCTGGATTAAATTCTCATCTCTATGAGCCAACACCTATGGACATTATACTTCTCCAGAAAGCAGATATCCTTTTTCTTAATGGTGCGGGTTTTGAGACTTGGGCACCAAAAACCATAGAGGGGCTCCAAAATCAAAATCTTCTGATAGTAGATTCTTCAAAACACATCACGCTAGAAAGAGTTCTAAATGGCTCAACAATTCTTATTGACCCCCATCTTTGGCTATCTCCAAAAAATGCAATGATACAAGTAAAGCTCATTGCAGACGCCCTTATCCAGAAAGACCCAGAAAATAAAAATTATTATCTACAAAATGCAGAAAAGTATATCCAAGAACTTAGTAAACTTGATTCAAGACTCACAAAAACTCTTTCGACATGCAAAAAAAGAGAAATGTTCGTTTCACATGCTGCGTTTGGCTATTTTGCCAGAGACTATGGGTTGAGGCAAATTCCTATAATACCCTACTTTGAACCGGTAGGTGAAGTAAGTCTTCGTGATATTGAATTATTGGTTCGTGCAGCTAAGGAGTATAATGCAACTCATATATTTTTTGAGGAGTTCATATCTCCCAAAGCTTCAGAAGTAATAGCAAAAGAGATAAATGGGCACACTGCCGTGTTTAGCCCCATGGAAGCTTACAGAAAAGAAGACATTGACCTCGGAAATGGCTATCTTTACTATATGGATAAAAATAGAGAAACTCTTGCACAAGCTCTCGGGTGCTCATAAATGGCAAATGCAATAAGTATCAAAAATCTTTGGTTTTCCTATGGAAGCACAAGCGTATTTGAGAATCTAAACTTTACGGTTAAGGAAAGCGAGTTTGTGGCCTTACTCGGACACAACGGCACTGGTAAAACCACTCTTTTAAAAATACTCTTAGGCTTCTTAAAGCCAAATAAGGGCGAGGTACTTCTTTTTGGTACCCCAGTTTCGCTATTTAGCGATTGGCATAAAATTGGCTATGTGCAACAAACATTTGAGAATTTTGACCTTACGTTTCCCTCAACTGTTGAGGAAGTCGTCTCAATGACGATATATTCGAAAAGAGCTTTCTTCTATAAATTATCCAAGGAAGAGCAAGAGGCAGTCCAAGGCGCTATCAGAGTAGTTGGAATGGAAGAATTCAAAAATAGAAAAATAGGGGAGCTTTCAGGAGGTCAACAACAGCGCGTCTTTCTTGCCCGTGCACTAGCATCAAGTCCGAAGCTTCTACTTTTGGACGAACCCACAACAGCAGTTGATTTTGCCTCCCAACAACGTTTTTATTCCCTACTTAAACAACTGAATCAGGAGTTAGGCCTATCAATTCTTCTCATCTCCCACGATTTGGGTCAGATATTCCCAATCGTTGATAGAATCGCAGTTCTTAACAAAAGAATAGTCTTTGATGGCAGTCCAAAAACATTTACAAAAGAAAAAATAGTTGAGCTTATGGGGACGATATAGGTATGCTTGAACTTTTCTCTTATACATTTATGCAATATGCGCTTGTAGTTGGGGTCATAATAACCGTCATCTGTTCTACGCTAGGGCTTTTTCTTGTTTTGAGAAGAATGTCTCTCATAGGAGACGGCCTTTCCCACATAGCGTTCGGTGGAATTGCTCTCGGTCTCTTTCTAAATTGGATGCCGTATATAATGGCTCTCCTCTTCTCCATCTTTGCCTCATTGGGTATAATAAAGCTGAGAGAAAACGCAAGAATTTACGGAGATACTGCTATAGGGATAGTTTTTTCCTCAGCCCTAGCGTTTGGGGTTGTTTTAATCAGCATCTCAAGCGGCTTTAAAGCAGACTGGCACACATTGCTCTTTGGAAATATAATTTCAGTTAATCTCGAAGATGTGCTAATAACCCTTTTGATAGGCAGTTTGGTTTTAGTCCTCGTCATGCGTTATTATCACCAATTTCTTTTTCTTTCATTTGACGAGAAGTCTGCCCAAGCATCTGGAATAAACACACGTAGACTTAATGTGCTCTTGATAGTACTAACAGCAATAACAGTTGTAATATCAATCCGCATAGTAGGCATTCTACTAGTTTCGTCATTTTTAATAATCCCTCCGGCGACAGCCTTGCAGGTCGCACCATCCTTCCGACGCGCCCTTATTTATTCTATCCTTTTTGGACTCATCTCCCTTTTCGTTGGGCTCCTAGCTTCTTATTATTTTGACATAGCATCGGGTGGTGCAATAGTCCTCGTTTCATCCATTCTTTTCTTTGGCGCTTTCCTTTACAGGTTTTTTTACCTCTCCTGATATCCTAATAAAATAATATTACTATGTTACGTCGATTAAGTTTTTTTCTAATGACGCTTTACGCTTGGCATTGCTTACTCTCTTTCATTACTCTCTCCCATTTTTGGTTATTAGAAATTATCTCCCTTTCTGTTGAGAGGGGCAAAAAACAAACTTTTTTAAAGTTAAAAAAGAAAATAATCCCACCAGCCACTTCTAAAGCTTTAAACTCCTATATAAAAAAGGTGCAGAATTATGGAAGACCAAACGGAAGAAAAAGAAGAAAAGCCTTCCTTCTTTAGAAGCCCACTTGTTATTCTAATGGCTGGAATAGTAATTTTAGCTTCCATAGCTTATTTTCTTTCAACATTCCTACCCGATTTTTTTGGTTTAGCACAAACAAAACTTGAAGCACCAACACTCCTTAGAGCTGAGCCTATCTCTGGAGGTATAAAACTTTCCTGGAATGCAGCACCGGCTGTTCCCGACAAATACGTAATCTATAGAAGCACAACTCGTGGAGTTTTGGGCACCAGAATTGGAGAAGTTCCATCAAGACTTACTTCATATATAGACCTCCAGGTTTCGCCCGGTAACACCTACTATTATGTAGTAAGATCCTCCCTTGCAAACGGAAAAGAAGATGAAAACCTAAATCAGGCTTTTGCAACTTATTCCGGAACAGGTATGTTAGCAGCTCCTTCTTCACTTTCAATCTTAATAAATGGAGGAAAAACTCACACAAACTCATCTACTGTTATGCTATCCTTATCTGCTGTAAATGCAGATAAGTGCAGGTTCAAAAATGAAAAATCTGATTGGTCCAGCTGGGAGCAATTTTCATCCACCAAGCAATGGACGCTCTCTCCAGGTGACGGAGCAAAGCAGGTCTCTTTTCAGTGCATGAATCCCTTTGGTGCAGAATCCAAAGACGTTTCTGCATACATTACGCTTGATACAGTTCCTCCAGCAATCAAAATATACAAATCAGAAAAAATTCAACGAACAAGAAAATTCAACTTAACCTTTTCTGTTAAAGACGACACTTCTACGAATCTTGTGTGTAAGGGTTATATAAATGGCTGGGAAACCGACATAAGAACCAAGCCAGAAGCAAATAATACTGTTATTTTTACGGCCCTCACACCCAAAAATTTAGTCTATGTAAGGTGTTATGATGAAGCAGAAAATTCAGTAGAAAGCCCAATCTCCATATTTGAGGTTGATCCCTCCCTCTTACAGAATGGGACCAGAATAAAGATAAATGAGGACATGCCTCAAACCAGAAGTATCGCAGTTGAGCTATCGTTATTCTCGCAGGATGCGTATGAGTGTAGACTGAAGAACTCAGGAGAAACTTTCATTGATTGGGAGCCATACAAGACAAAAAGAAGCTGGACTCTAACATACGGAAATGGAATAAAGGTTGTTTATTACCAATGCAGAGATATTTTCGGTCAATTGGTTGGCGAAGCACAGGACGACATAATACTATTAAGATCAAATGATGGCCCACGCGGCGGGGGTAGTAGAAGTGAAGAAGGAGGAGAGGTAGGAGGTACAAGAAGCTCAGGTAATTATACTATTACTATTCCCAATCCCTCTGACCGCCTTCTTTTATTCCTGATAAATAATGGGGCCATTTACACCAACTCCAAAGAGGTTATTTTGAATCTTTATCCGAATCCAGTTAGGTATGCCTCTCTTCCACTTTACTGTAGATTCAAAAACAACCACACAAACTCAGAATTCTCCTCGTGGTTACCATATACTTCTTCAATTAGATGGAATCTTGATTGGTCAGCCAACCGGAGCATTTTCCCCCAACAACCACTTAATAATTACACGGTCCTATACGAGTGCGTCTGGGAATCCAACATAACTGAAAATGGCCAGGACTCAATAATCTATGACCCAAGCGTTCCACAACGACCTACTAATCTTTCGGCTACATCTCTTCCTGGAGGCGATATATACCTTTCATGGAGTGGTAGTATACCCTCTTATTCCTTAAGTGGCGAGACACCTTCACCAATCATAAAATACAACATTTACAGAAGAGAGTACTTCTCCTCTCGTCAGCCTTCTCCTCTCTTTAATCCCCCCATTTCAAATGCAATAACAAATATTGAGCAACTTATTAGAGGTTCAATTTTTGCTTTTGAAGAGAAAAAAACTGACGAGTACTTACCTCTTGGATTATTTTTCAAGATTGGTGAATCAAGTTCATTAGATTGGCTAGATTCAACCAAGTCAATGCAAAACCCTCCACTCAACGGACTTAAGTATGAGTATGTTGTAAAAGCAGAAAACCAAGCAGGAACCGAATCAGATGAAAGCAACATAGTAACTGCAATCTCAGATTCAACAGCACCAACCATTACTGTTTATTCACCTCAAAATGGTTATATCTATCAACCAGAAAGAGAAAATATCGAGTTGCGTTTTAGAGCAACTGAGACGTCTTCACCACCAATATCGTGTGCATACACTCTATTGTCTCCTCCAATAAGAACTAAACCACCATGGCCGATGCTGAAAACCTATTCGCTGCCTCCTCTTCAATCAGGTAATGAATACCGCGAGTCTCTCAAAGAGAAATTGGAACTTCCTAAGCCCCTGAATTCTACTATTACATATTATCTCTCATTAGAATGCAAAGACAGCATAGGTAATAAAATTAAAGAGGAGATAACTTTTCATGTGACTCCTTCAGACCGTACAAGAACCAAGGACTCAGGCAATTTCCCAACCACTGAAAAACTAACTGGACAAGAACCTGAAAAGCTTGCTTCGTAGTTATGTTTTTGGAGCCTGTCCCTTCCTAACTTCCTAACATTTTTTGTTGTATGTGCCTGACGACTTGAGCGGCACAAGAAATAATCTAAAGGTTACGGCGTATCTTTCCTGCATGGTAGTATGTTAATTTCAGGACTTTTGCTTATTTCCAAAAAACGGAAGAAGCATCAAAGAACAAATCGAAACAAAGTTTACTTTGAGTTATTTCGAGGCAGCCATTTTCAGTTCATAAATTTTTTTTCTTATATCCCTACCAACCAGTAAGCCTGTCCCTACCAAAATTGCGTCAGCACCTGCATCAATCAACCTTTTCACATCAGTTGGAGAGTTTATACCACTTTCAGAAACAACAATCCTATCTGATTTTGTTTTCTCAAGAATCTTGATTGTTGTGTTGATATCTACTTCCATTGTAGCCAAATCTCTATTGTTTATTCCGATGATGTCTGCCTCTGTTTTTTTAGCTCTCTCAAACTCTTCTACATTGTGGACTTCCAATAAAACCTCTATTTTATCCTCGTGAGCATACGAAATGAATTCGTCTGCATCCAAGCGACACAAATCTAATAGTCTTTGAATCAAAAGGACACAGTCACCACTTCCAATCTGTCGCCTATCAATGACAAAATCTTTCATTAGAACGGGTACTGCCCATTTCTCCTGCAGCAATAATATGTCCCCTTCAAAAATTTTTGGCTCAGTTAAAATTGAAAGCGCGCAAGCACCACCTCTTACAAATTCTTGAGCGTATCTTTTCATCTCCTCTTTTTTTATCAATCTCCCTTGTGTTGGAGAAAATGGCTTTACCTCTGCAATAATCGGCACTACGCCCCTTTCTTTTTCTTCTTCTATTGATTCGACAAAAGATTTTCTTTTTTCTTCTCTTAGATGTACATAATACCCAGAATCAACACTCTCTTTTACTTTTGGAATAATCTCCTCCAAAAATCCCATAACTAACTCTTTGTAAAGCAAGAGTATAAAAATAAATTTCTCTTTTTTTGTTTTTCAAAGGCAACATTAAAGAAACATTTTTAAATCTTTTAGTAGCATATGATGTTGGCGATCCAGTTATGGATAGTTTGATAAAATCGGTAATTGGTGAGCGAGAGCCCGCTCAAAACGAAGTATTCGGCTCTGACCAAATTAAAATTGTGACTGTAGGAGTTGGCGGTGCAGGAAATAACACGATAAACCGCCTTATACGTGCAGGCGTAAAAGGAACAGAACTCGTTGCTGTAAATACAGATCGACAGCACCTCAATCAAATACACGAAAAAGCACACAAAGTCCTTATTGGAAAAAGCATTACTAAGGGTTTGGG
This sequence comes from Candidatus Anstonellales archaeon, assembly GCA_038869735.1. Lineage (NCBI taxonomy): Archaea > Nanobdellati > Microcaldota > Candidatus Micrarchaeia > Candidatus Anstonellales > Candidatus Anstonellales archaeon. The sequence continues at coordinate 24,547 of JAWCQO010000004.1, forward strand.
TGCAGGCGGATATCCAGAAACAGGTGCAAAAGCCGCAGAAGTTGATAGGGCACTTTTGGAGAAGGAACTTGAAGGTGCGCACTTAGTTTTCCTCTGCGCAGGAATGGGTGGCGGGACAGGAACAGGAGCAGCTCCGGTGATAGCTCAGATTGCAAAGGAACAGGGCGCAATCACCGTTGCAATGGTTACCTACCCATTTAACCTTGAAAGAGCACGAAAGCTTAAAGCTGACGAAGGAATTGCAAATCTAAGAAAAAACGTAGACTCTGTAATCATTCTTGACAATAATAGATTGGTAAAGCTAGTTCCCAATCTTCCAATGAACGAAGCTTTCTCAGTTGCAGATGAAATTCTTGCGAAAGCAATTGGAGGACTCGTATGGACAATTACGCAGCCTTCATTAATAAACATAGATTTTGCAGATGTGCGTGCAATTGTTCAGGGAGGAGGAGTTGGATTTATTGCAGTTGGAGAAGGCAAAGGGACCGATAAGGTCAGAGGGGCTGCTGAGGGTGTGCTTCGCAATAAGCTGTTGGATGTAGATTACGAAGGCGCAAACGGAGCACTCATCCACATATCTGGAGGAGCAGACCTTACGCTTGGTGATGCGATAAAGGCAGGAGAGATAATAACAGAAAAGATGGACACGCAAGCCAACATAAAATGGGGAGCACGTTTGATACCTGGCTATGACGGAAAGTTAGAAATAGTAGCTATAGTAACAGGAGTCAAGGGCGCCTCGGTGCTGGGCATGTCCTTTGAAGATGTCTCAGCAAAAAAGGTTACTTACGACGATATAGAAATAATCGGGTGAGGTGACTATAATGCTTGAAGGATTTTTGCATTCTGCCCTTGAACACAACAACCCTCCAAACGAAGATGCAGTAGGAGACAATGACATAAGGATAGCAGTTGTAGGAGTCGGTGGTGGCGGTTGCAATACCATTCATCGCCTTATGCAATCAAACCTTAAAAGTGCAACCACAATTGCAGTTAACACAGATCATCTCCATCTACGAAGTATATCGGCTCACAAGAGAATCTTAATAGGCCAATCGATAACAAAGGGTCTTGGTGCTGGGGGTTTTCCAGAGGTAGGACAAAAGTGTGCAGAGATATCAAAAGACAAGCTTTCTGAAGTGCTATCCGAAAATGACCTTGTTTTCCTCTGCGCAGGAATGGGTGGCGGGACAGGAACAGGAGCAGCTCCTGTAGTAGCACAAGTTGCAAAGGAACAGGGCGCAATAGTAGTTGCTATTGTTACATACCCCTTCAATCTGGAGCGTATAAGAATACAAAAAGCCCAATGGGGACTTTCCCATTTGACGAAGGTATGCGATACCGTTGTGGTAATTGACAATAACCGGCTAGTCCAATATGCACCAAATATTCCGATAAATGATGCATTTAATTTAGCAGATAACATTACTGGAAGAGCAGTTAAGGGAATCTGTGACACAATAATGTTTCCGTCTCTCATGAATATTGACTATGCAGACGTAAAATCAGTAATGGAGGAAGGCGGAGTTTCACTTATCTCTGTTGGCGAAGGAAAGGGACCGGATAGAGTTGAGAAAGTTGTAAAGAGTACTCTTGAACACCCTCTTCTTGATGTTGACTACGAAGGAGCAAGGGGAGCTCTTTTACATATCGGAGGCGGTTCCAGCCTAACACTCGGAGAAGCAATAGAGATTGGCGAAAAGCTAACTGAAGCATTTGACAAAAATGCAAATGTCAAAATGGGAGCAAGACTGACTCCAGAATACGGGGAGGATGTTTCCGTGACGGCTATAGTCACAGGCCTAAAACAGACTCCTTCAATATTCAGTCAGCAAACAACAGACGCCGACGAGGTAAAGGGATTAGAAGAGCTATCTCTCCTATAGGTTCTAGAATATGGTCCGTAACTGGATTCCATAACTGGATCGATCATCTGACTCCCCTTCCTTTTTCTTTTCCTTTTTTTGTTGGTTTTTATCTTTAAACAGAACCTATCTCAAAAAGAAGAAAAGATTTTTCGACTTCATCAAGAAATTCACAGTACTTGAACTTAGAGTATAACGCACTTTACAGTTAATGCACTTTTTACCTTTATCCTTTGAAATATAATTAGTGTGGACGGAGAGGGATTTGAACCCTCGGCCTCTTCGTTGCGAACGAAGCGATCTACCTCTGATCTACCCGCCCACCTGTCCCCACATGTCATTTCATTTATATTTGATGGGGTTTAAATATTTCATTAATGAAATCAGCAGTTCTTTTTTCTGGCGGTAAGGATTCAACTATGGCAGCTTTTTTCTCATTGTTTCAAGGATGGAATACAACTCTAATTTGCGTCCAATCAGAAGAGGATTCTTATATGTTTCATCATCCAAATACCGACTTTTGTAAATTACAAGCGCACTCAATGGGCTTGCCTATACACTATATACGAACAAACAAGGCGCGCGAGTTGGCTGACCTTAAAGCTCATCTTGAAAAGATCAAAACAGATTGCATAGTATCTGGAGCTGTGGCTTCAGAATATCAAAAACAACGCATAGACGTTATAGCTGAAGAACTAAACATCCCTTCTTTTTCTCCGTTATGGCACAAGGGAACCCAAATTCTGGAGGAAATTGCCCAATATCTTGAAATCTACATCGTTCACGTAGCTGCCGATGGTTTAGGAAGTGAGCTGCTTGGAAAAAGGCTGACCCTTACCGAAATATATAATCTTTCAAAACTAAACATCCATCCTTTTTTTGAAGGTGGAGAAGGAGAAACTTTTGTTTCAGATGCTCCGTTTTTTAGAGAACGATTGGAAGTACTAGCGTGGGATTACCTTTGTGGTTCAACTCATTTCACCGCTAAGATATCAAAGATACGTGTTCATAAAAAATTCTAACTCACCCTTTCCAATCGATCTATAATATCATCCAACTCGCTTCCATACATTTCCTTTATTTTGACAGTGGCTTGGACGTTAATGTTCACAGGTATCTCTTTTTTTATCTTTATCCCATATCTGCTTCCGTTTTGGGTGTCTACGAATATTTCCTGCCTAATTGGGAGAGTCTGTCCAAACTTAAACTCAGTAACCTGTCCTGTTGTGGAAATCGCAGTAACCTTCTCAGGCAGCTTCAGATTAAATAAAACAGGAATCCTAAAATTTGGGGGGAATACTTCATCCAATGGTATCTCTTCTTCGATTTGCACAGTCGTTCTAATGGGGGATGAAGATAAAATCACGTCCTTTGCCTGAAGCGCTTTTAAATCAGCAATTATCGCAGGAAGCTCAGACCTAATTTTTCCACTTCCTCCAATATCAACGATGTTTAGTACAAGAGATATCAAGGCAAGTACAAAGGCTGCCCCAGCCAGGATTTCAGCTTTTTTCAAATTATCTTTGCTCTCTATTCTTTTTTCGCCATACTCCCTTTTGATAGGAGCAGAAAAATCGCTCTTACTGCCAGATAATGATTGGGGGATTTTTGCTACTCCTAACTTTTTATCAGTTGAGCTGTCTTTTCTTTTAGATTGTCCATACAATATGCCGGCAGGTTGATCCGAATATTCCTCCTCTGCCACAAACACCACCTCAAAATCAAAATCATATTAATTTTATAAGCCCTCTTCCAAGCTCAGCAAGATCTGCTGAAAATAAGGCAGACGTGCTTCTAATAAAGGTAAACGTAATTATCAATGCCACTACTGGAAAAAATGTTGATTGAAGATACAAAATAGAAACGTTTTCGCCTATATGAAAGATAAGACTGGTCCAGCTTGGAAGATTCTGTCCAACGTCCCTTGCTATTAAATTGTAACCAGCGATATCATCGGGGCAAATTCTTCTATCATATATTTCAACGTTACCAATACTGGTACAGAACTCATCAGCGCTACCTTGAATCGCTACGAGAATAACATAAGACATAGGGAAAACAAAGAAGCACCCTATAGCGAGGGCAATAAGAAAACCTCCCAATCCACGCGAGATTGGAAAGACTCTAAGTATAAGGCCTGCTGGAAGAAACAAGTTTAGCATTGAGACCTCAAAGAATACAAGTAGATTGTATATAATATATTGAAACATAATAATCCACAAAAGCTTCTTTGTAACGTAATCACCGAGGCTTACAACAGACGAAATGACTGTTGAGGATAGATTCCATCCTTCTGCTCCAGAAGAATCCACAGAAAATGTTTCAAATGGTTTCACAAACAACATTATAGAATAAATACTCGAATATGCTAAAGTTTCACATTCAATAACGTTTCTAATATATCCTTTTGCTAAATCAAATGGCCCAGTAACGGGTCCGGGATTAACGTTTCCTCCGGTTACAGAATAAATCACAATACCAGATATTTCGTATGAAATATTCCACAAAAATGATATTACCCCTATTATGCAAAAAACAATAAGAAACCCTACCAATACCTGAGAATACTCACTCTTTGCCCATTTCTTAACGTTTTGTAGGTTTAATCCTATTGAAATCATATAGATAACTGTAGTTATAAAAAATGTCACTAGCAAAGCAAGAATATTGATAACATACCAATCCTGGAAGAAAACCCGGTGAAATATCTCTATTGGATTTAGCACTTATATCATCCTCAATATAGTTGATAAATCCATTTCCTCTCCAAGAAGCATCGTAAAGTCCCGGATAAAAGGAATAAAAACAGCAAAATTTATTGCTGGAAGAAATACACTTGCAATAAATATATAAAAAGCAAGGGACACTATATAAAATAGCTTTATTGATATACTTCCGCTATAGCGGTTTATATTTATGCCTTGATAACCATCTCTACTCAAGTTTTCTGCTTCCCCATAATTCCCTTGCGCAATTCTCCCTCCCTCTACTTCTTCCCATATCCCCCTGTATTCCTGACTGGTTTGAGGCTCATCTAATCTTTCAAATATCCCTGTCTGACTTCCGCGGATTATAAAGTCATTTATCACCAACATTGCAGGATAAATAAGAAAGACTCCAAATGAAAAAGCAATAAGTGAGCCCCCAAAAAGTCTAGTTGGCTCAAATGCGCGGAGCAAGACCCCGATTGGAAACAGATACGTAAGCGTAGCTATAGAGAGATACTCCAAAATCTTTATTTGCATAATGACAAATAATAGAGAGGTAGCTATTCCTTGAGCTACAATCGAGAATATTTGAATTAATATGTTTAGACCAGCCGCCGGTCTTAGAGAAAAGCCCATCCCCAAAGGGATGGCATTATGATGAACCCCCGCCATAGTTTGAAAAACCCAATACACAGCACCAACATATACTAAGGCTTGCAGATTCTTTTTTCTTATGTATCCCAAGTAATCATATGTGAGGTCATAGAAATTCATATTTTGAAATCGAGCGTCATTGTATCTTTCTCCAAAGATTAACCCCATCTTAGACGGCTTTAATTCGCACATCAGACCGACTGTTCCAACAGCAACAACAGCAATTGCAGCTGTCACTAAAAGTTGAACGAGCTCTGCCCTACTCCAAACCTCAAGTTGCTGATTTCTAAAGAATTTTGATGCCATAAATATTAGCGAGAGAATCCCGCTAGATATTAAGACTGCAAGTGCAACGTTGACTCTCCAATCCTGCCAGAAAAAAGAATAAGTTGAAGCTATCTGCCCGCCTGTCATGCATACATTAAATACAAAATCCGCCATCGCTTATAACACCCTCAATATATCTCCTATATTAACGTCTGTTCCAAAGTGTCGCGCAAACTCCCTTATAGCAGTAAATGTTACGTATATAATCAGCACCGGAATCATAACTCCAACTATAAAAATAAAGTAGGCCGCATTCTTGATAATTTCAATCAAAGCATTTAGAAGAACAAAAAATATCCCCACCCCTACAAATCCAACGTTCCCAAAAATAATGCTTCCAATCAAAGCTATAATAGCTCCAGAAGAAAGTGTTAAAATAAGACGTTCGAAAAAATCACCCCCTAAATGGGTTCTAAAATAACTTACTCTGCCATCAGGCGTATCTATACTGCTTCTTTCATAATACCTTTCAACTGCGCTTGCAGAGACGTTTATCATAGCTGGATAGACTACATAAAATCCCAGTGCGATAGCAATAAGAGCTCCACCCAATGCCCTTGTAAAAGAAAAAGTCCGAAAAAATATACCAATAGGAAGTAAAAATGACATAAGATACTTCTTTGAAAAGCAAAGAACAAATAGATTCACAAACCATATCCCCCACGTCGTTGTCATCATTCCCACAACCATGTTGAGCATATCAACAATCGGTTTTAGAACATAAGACATACTAAATGAAAAGCCACCCAGCAATCCAATAGCGCTTCCAATTACTATTTGAGTACTAGATAACACTGTTACTAGAAAATTTACTATAGTGGCCACCATCAAATCAGCACTCAACGTTATCAAAATTGCATTTGACAACTCAAGTGCCCTATCAATGTTATTTGTCTCATCCCCGACTCCGAAGCTCTTAGTGAGTATATCTACCCCTACGTTTGTTATAATCAAAAAGACGATAATTACACCAGAAAAGATAATTTGTTCAAGAGTATTTTTTGCCCATAAAATACTGGTTTGGTTATCCAGAAGATGCCCCCCCATGTAAACAAGGGCGCAGATAGAGAGAGAAATAGCAAGGGAGATTAATGTGATGACAGGCCATTCAACATTCGTAAACGCAATACAACTTTCTCTGCTTATCCCTACTTCTCTCAAATACCGCCTTGTCTGGTTCATCTGGTCCTCCCAAATGCCGGTAGAAGATCCTAAGCCTATAAGATATATGAGAAATAAAACTGTGATAATAGCCCTTATCTTCATCTCATATCAACCTTGTAAGACCGGCAATCTCTACGTCTCCTCCAAGAAGAGGCGACAATATTTTTATACTGGCTATTGTAGACATAATTGCGACAAAAGGCATGAATAGGGAAAAAATCATCATCCTAGCTACTGATTCAAAGACGCCCCCTTCACCAATTATCCATGCACTACCTCTATATGTCCTTAAAAAAGCGTGAGGGACGTCTACAAGAGACCTAAAAATTTCCAAAATGTGTTGAATCAATGACCTAAGAATTCGAAGATATCCTTCCATTGTTGGTTGAGACTGTTCTCCAACCAAATTTATTCGAGTAGGTTCTATCTCAAAAAGTGATTCGGGAGTAGGCATACTTTCGCGCGTAATATTACCACCCCCTCCTATCTCAAAAGGATTGATTAATCCTAATCGGTCGATGTTTAAGGGATTAAGCGTTCTTCCACTATATCCAATGAGTATATATCCTGATAGCGCATACATAAATGGATAAACAAAATAAAAACCAACGGCAATAGCAATCATGAGCCCCCCAAGTCTTCTTGTTAGAAAAAAGTTACGAAGGAAAAATCCAAATATAAGAAAAATAGGGAAAATAGTCTGCCATATAATATCCAGTAAATACTCCTGAAATCGTAAAGCAATCATCATTTTATATAAAATATCTATTGCTATTAGAAGAGCATCCGAAACCATTGACAATGCGGCAAATGGCTTAATTGAGAGATCTGACATAGGTATAATTGTCAGCCTTAAACCTACTCCTATATCTGAGAGAAACATAAACGTTGAATTTATCCAAATAATCTGCCCTGCCATCTGCTTTGAGGAATTGAAAATTATCCCCAAATAATTTTTAGCTAACGAGACTTGACACGGCTCGGTGTTCGTACAAACAACCGAAGATAAGGGATCAGCTGCCAATATAAGCCTGGCGTATCTATCTGCTCCACTATTAAACGCTTCAGCTGCAAATGTAATTAGTATCAAAATTATGACCGATAAAAACATATGAGCTATTTCACTTCTCGCATAAGCTTCCAACGACTCAATAGAAAGCATTTTGCTTATCGCATAAGCAATAGCAACAAGTGATATGGTTGAGACAATCGCAATACCAAGCAAAAACCAATATCTTCCAATCAGAATTTCGGCAATGAGCATTTACTACCCCATTTTTTGGCTTAGAAATTTATTCATGCTCTTTATAAATGTCATCGTAATCAGCATTGATAGACCGGGAAGAAATATCCCCTGCATCAATATTACTGATAACTTTACAAATAGTTTCATTACTAACTCATAATTCCATAAAACCCTCTCGGTTATTCTTTGATGGTATTCCCCGTCTTGGTTTTCTTGAATGCTTTGTCTATAATCACTAATCCAATCATACGGAGCAATTGTCTCTTGTCTGGGGTCTTGACCTGCTGGTGGAGGAAGAAAATCAATCACACCATCTCTTGCATCGATGTACCTCATTATGTTGTAATGCATGACATATGTAAGAGGAAATACGAAATAAAACCCAAAAGAAGCGGCAATGAGGAGTACCCCGGCATCCCTAGTGGGAGGGAAAATCCTAAGAATTATACCTGCAGGCAAGACCAAAGTTAGGGTCGTTGCCTTTATTAACTGGAGACCAATACTTTGTGCTACCAGTGAAGAAGCAAAGGGTGAGATGACGAACACAACCCATTCAAAGATAGATGCTAAAAGCGATAAAAAACTCAACGGTTGGAACCTTATGCTCCAGCCACCCCCAGCTCCAAAGTGGAGCGCTGCCCCACCCATCCATTCAAAAAGAATCACTAACCCCTCCATTTGAACAAGTGTCGGAATCGTAAGCTGAGAGATCATTATGTCAAGATATTTCAAGGCGATTTCAAAGTAATCCACCCCAAATATACTCATACTTACTCCGATTGCCATATTAGCAAGAAAATACGTCATAAGAAGCAAAACCACTGAAAAGAAAACCTGGTATGTCTCGAGAGTAGCAAAAGCTTCCAACTCAGATTTTCTAAATATCTGAGCTAACATATAAATAAGCGAAATCGAAGTGACCATAACTAATATACTTATTGCAATCATCTCAAACTGGCTTCCTCCAATCTCCAAAGCCATTAGTCAATCACCACCTATACTAGCTTTGAAAGCCCAAATATCTCAACTTCTCCCCCAATTGAAGCCGCAATACTTCTGTAAGCTGTTACAGTTAAAATTATCTCTATAACTACCCCAACAAATACAAAAGATAGGCTCCACCCAATCTCATTCATCGTTTCTACCGTTGCATAGTAAAAAATAACAGAACTCCTCCACAGGGACGCAAGGGAAGAGACGTATCTTAAAGTAAATCTTATATAATTCATTGATATATCGATGAGCTGTTCTGTTACTTCAACAACCGCGCTTAACAGTCGCCAAGCTCCACAAATTATTCTCCTAAAAAATCCCCAATTTTGAGGCTGCCCACTGCACCATCCGCCACTTTCATTACTTCTCTCATCCTCGTGATTTTGATAAATGCGTCTGCTTGCTTCTCTCCCTTCCTCAACAACCGTATTCATAAAATTCCCTGCTTGCGGGTTTGGTTCAATGGTAAGGGGGAATTCGTACTCTCTTATCTGAGGCATTTGGGTGTTAATATATAGTTCTTCGACTACTATCACGGAGAGTGGGAAAACAAAATAAGCTGTAAAGGCAAAAGCTATAATACTAGAACCTATCCTCCTTGTTATAAAAAAAGCTCTTAAAAAAAGCCCAAGGGGAAGGAAGACGCTTAACATACTATCCTTAAAAAACAATAATAGCACTTTTTGAAGAGAAATAAGACCAATTGCACCTCCAACAAGGTCCGTGATCAAAATATTACCTTCTGCAACCGGTACGACTCCCACACCAGGTCCAAACGAAATAGAAAATCTCATTATCGAATGAGGAGGAAAAAAAAAGGTTGAGTGTAATGTGGATACCATGCCCAGCACTATCTCGTTTAAATTCAGTGATATGTACTTACTAACTAGCATCCAGAACATAGAATCAAGAAAGATTGAAGGCCGCATATAAATGTCCGCGCTACCACCAATAATCTGGCTTATCATTGAGAATAGGCCCAGGGTAAAAAAAGTGATTATTACTATAACTCCAGTTATAAAAACTTCATAAAGCTCCATCTTTGCCCATGACTTAATATTTGGAACTGCTAAAAATTCAGACAACATATATGCTATTGCAGTGGCGCCTACCCCAATTAAAAGTGCGGCACCAATCGGAGCAGCAAATCCTTGGAATCTCCCAATAAAATCTTCAACATTTTCGTCAACGGTTTGTTGCGCATCTACGCTTTGGATCAACAACAAAGAAAACACAAAAAATAAAGACGCTAAGCTTCTAATCCTCATGTTTTTACCCCTTCTAGCTTAGTAACGAAGTTCTATTATTTAAAAACTAATGTCGCTACAATTTACTTATGGATATTAATTATGCCCATTGGCAATCCATCTGGGAGAAAAAAGGAGTTTATCAACCAACGGCTTATGATGGAAAAAAATTTTTCCTTACTGCAGCTTTTCCCTATCCAAACTCTCCTCAACACATAGGACACGCAAGAACATACACCACAGCAGATATATATGCAAGATACATGCGAATGAAGGGAAAAAATGTTCTTTTTCCAATGGGCTTCCATGTGACTGGCACGCCAATAATTTCGATGGCTAGTCGATTAGCCGAAGGAGACCCCGAAATACTAAGTATTTTTGAAGAAGTTTATCACATACCAAAAGAAAAAGCACTCCTTCTCAATGACCCAAAAAAGTTAGTTATGTACTTCTCAAAGGAAATAGAAATTGGAATGAGAATGATGGGTTTTTCGATTGACTGGAGGCGGAAATTTTATACGGATGAGCCCCATTTTAACAGATTTATTCAATGGCAGTTTCGCAAGTTAAGTGAATTAGGATACATAAAAAAAGGCATCCACCCTGTTCCATGGTGCCCAAAATGCGAAAATCCGCTTTCTGCTCATGATACCCATGGGGACATTGACCCTCATCTAGAAGAAGTTCTTGTAATCAAGTTTAAAAGCTCAGAAGGTTATTTCCCCACTGCAACATATCGACCTGAAACAATTTATGGTGTTACGAATCTTTGGGTCAAGCCAACAGCCACTTATGTTTTGTGCAAGATGGGTGAAGAGCATCTTTTTCTATCAAAAAAAGCGTACGAGAGCCTTTCCAATCAGTTGGATATTGAAAAAAAAGAAGAGTTACCCGGTTCTAAACTAGTAGGTAAAAAATGTACAAATCCCCTAAATGGTAAAGACGTTGAGGTTCTACCTGCTGCTTTTGTAGATGAAGAAGTTGGCACGGGTCTTGTTATGAGTGTGCCAGCCCACGCTCCTTATGACTATGTTGCCTTACGCGACCTCAACTCTAACCTAACCCCTATACCTGTCTTGGAAGTAGAAGGTTTTAGCTCCATACCTGCAAAAGATATAGTAGAAAAACTCAAAATAGAAAATCAGCTGAGCGCCCAGTTGAAAGAAGCAACTGACATACTATACAAGAAGGAGGCACATCTTGGAAAGATGATTATTGGTGATTATAATGGTATGAGGGCAATAGAGGCAAAAGAAAAAATCTCCCTTGTTTTGCTTTCAAAAGGAGCAGCTTTTTTGATACATGTGATTTCAAATTCCCCAATTTTTTGTAGATGTGGCACAAAATCAACAGTAAAAATAGTGAAAGACCAGTGGTTCATAGATTATGGAAATAAAGAATGGAAAGAAAGAACATTGAGACATCTAATGAAAATGAAAATAATCCCACAAAGCACAGTTCCTGATTATACGTATACTATAAACTGGCTAAAGGAAAAAGCCTGTACTAGATCACGAGGTCTTGGGACAAATTTTCCATTTGACGAATCTCAAATAATTGAAGCCTTATCTGATTCTACCATATACATGGCATTTTATACCATCTCACATCTCCTCCCCTCATACCCTCTTGACAAGATAAACGACTCCCTTTTTGATTATATTTTCCTTGGAAAAGTAACCGGCAATTTTAAGCCTGATTCGAAGGCAGAGGAAATGAGAAGAGAATTTCTTTATTGGTATCCACTTGATTCTCGCCACTCAGCCGTTGACCTAGTCCACAATCATCTTACATTTTTCATCTTTAATCACGTTGCTATTTTTGATGATGCACTTCTACCACAACAAATAGTTGCAAATGGTTTTGTAACAATGAATGGTAAAAAAATGAGCAAAAGCATGGGAAATATTCTCCCTCTTCAAGAGGCCATAAAGAAATGGGGCCCTGACGTAATTCGCTTTTCAGTGATAGCTGGCGCAGACATCGCTTCGGATACTGACTTTTCTGACTCACTTGCAAATGGCGTTTCAAGCAGATTAAGATATGCAGTTGAACTTGCGGAAAAATACCTCTCAAAAAATAACCAAAATCTCCCTGATGAACAAACAGAGCACGACCTACCCCACAAGTGGCTTTTATCTCGCCTTCATAGAAGAATAAAAAAGGCGCCATATCTTTATGAGAATTTTGCCTTGCGAGAGCTTGCACATGAATTGCTCTACGATTCCCTCAACGATGTCACCTGGTACCTAAAAAGAACAAAAAAGCCATCTCTTAAAGAATTTTTTGAATACTGGACACTTTTGATCTCTCCAATAATGCCGCACATCGCAGAGGAACTATCCTTTCGTTTTCTTGGAAGGGAAAAAAGCGTAGTTACTATGCCATTTCCACATCCGGACGATTCAAAAATTAGTGATTCATTAGAGCTTGGAGAGGAGCTTCTAATAAATCTCATCGCCGATATAAAACAAATTATCAAAATAATAGGAAGGGGGGAGACCGCCCCCCCTAAAAAAATCTTTGTCTATGTAGCATCTAATTGGAAAAGAAAACTTCAGAAAATAGCGTATACAAATAAGCGCTTAGACCTAACTATGCGCGAGGCAACAGAAATTGAGGAATTAAAAGGAAGGCTTCAGGACGTTTCTTATCTTGCAAAAAAGTTTTGTTCAAATCTAAATTCTCTAACAGATAAAATGCTATCCGCAGAAGAGGAGCTTTCATATTTTAAATCATGTCTTGATTTTCTCTCAACTGAATTTTCGTGTACGATCGAAATCTTACTCGATAAAGATGCGCCTTCTAAACATCAACAAAAGGCCTCATCGGCACTTCCTAACAGACCATCAATTTACATTGAATTGTAAATGCTCCTATAATTGGGCTTTATAATTGGACTTTGTCCATTTCCAGAAGCCTTTAACAAAACCTTTTAAACAAAGAAAAATAAAAAAATAATAGATAAACATGAGATACAGAAGTATACTCATTTCAACACTTACTCTATTACTTTTTTTATCTTCATTACCACTATCAGAAAAAAACATAACAAGACTCCAGGTTTATGTTGATGGACTTACTGTTCATGCTCAACTTACGAAAGTGGATATGGGCTCATCATTTCGGGTTTATCCTGAAGAATTGGAGAGACAGGTTAGGTCGTTTTTAAGTGAAAATAGACAAGAACAAAGACAGAACGAACAGATCCCGTTTTTAGTTCAACGCACAGAACCACTTGCTGGACAAAGTCTTGATTTCTTTCTATATAACCGAGAAACCAGTGAGTATCAACCAGTTTTCGGATGTAGCGGTCTTCTTACAGATGAGCGCGGAATAGCGAATTGCACTGTAAGCGAGATTTCCGGTTCAAAAACGTGTTCTGTTATAAACGTGTCTTATTCGGGAACAACAGCCTATGAGCCGTCTACTACTACTGGAATAGTTTGTGATGAATCAAACAACGGCCTCTCTGCATTTGGTCTTGCTACTGAAAACTACCTTAGGAATAGGCAGACCTACATATGCCTACCCATCTTCCTAATTCTAGGGCTCCTCCTTGCTTCTCTCTACTATTCAGGAAAGAACCCCTTAAATATTTTTGATATAACCACTCCGCGGCTTCCAAGACCAAAAAAACACCGCATCACTCCAATCATTATCCGCTCACACCTAATTAGCAATATGTTGATGAATATGAGTCTCCTTCGCAGAGCTCAACTGGATATCATCAACGCAGCCGATGCGATTGTCCGGATTCTTCCTTCTGATAATACTCTTCATAGCGACCTTCTACAAGCTTATAGTGAAATACGATCTGCCAGACGTATCCCCCCCCATATTCGTTGTGCCGCCATCGCAGCGCTCTTTTCTTCTGGACCTCGAGCAGCAGAGACGATTCTAAGAAATGCATATCAAAGAGGTGCAGTTAGAAGCATACAATCTCTAAAAAAGAACGAAACAGATACATATCTTTCGAGTATACTCTCAAGATCCGGATTAGATAAGGAAACCCAACAAACATTAATGCGCTTTCACAAATTTATTCAAGATCGTAGTAGTGCTGCGATAGTAACTTATGAGAAACACGAAAAGCTGAAAGAAACGTATGGATATAGCGGTTCCATCGCCAAGTTACTCCTATCCCTTTCTTATAATAGTTACCGGTTAGACCGCACCTTGCCTCGAACAGTAGATAAAACTGTTCTAGCCACCGTAGGAAGAGTTCCGATTGTTGGCCCTCCATTAGCATCAGTTATTCGCAGCGCCGCTAAAGTTGCATTATTGCCTATAAGGACTCCCCTAAATTTTGCTATCCTTCCTCTTGAAGTTGTAGGACAGACTAAGATGGCTGTCAAATCAGCTAAAAGCATTCTAAACATTTTTTCAGGTTCTTTGGATAACAAACGAGTGGGTAATTTTCATGATGCGCTTTCTCAAATCAAAAACATTTGCAGACATATAACACCAGAGACAGTCAGAGAAGAGGTTATCTCCTACGCAATCAGAAAAATAAACGAAGCTTATTTTGGGAGTTCGATTGATGAAGAGACTAGAAACCGCCTTCTAAATATAGTGGGTGCACGGTTAGCGAGTCCCCTACGAAATGGCGACTACGATGAAGCGTATAGGAGAGCATTATTAATTATGGCTAGATATAATCTAGTTGATCAGCAAACTATTGACTCAATCAAGGCTGTTGTACGCGATATAGATAGAAGGTATTATTCGTATATAGGAAATAGAGATAATAGTCTAGATGCGGGCATACACTACTTGAGTGATGTGCATGCTCTTATACGTAAATTTCAAACTTCCCACCCACAAGAGCAAGTATTCTTCCTAACAACAAGATTTTATGACCCTCAAAATCCGACCACAGAACGAGCAACTGCTGCATTCCATTACTTCCTTAGTCTTCAGGCCATTCAACGTTTACGCTCTGGTATAGACACTAGAACTACATTTGCAGACATCTACACTGAATTACATAGAAGAGAGAGTCAGGAACTTGAAAGAGAAGCTAACTCTGTTGCACAAATAGTCGCAATTCGGTACACTCTTTCTCCTAACGCTCCACAAAGACGACAAACTCGAAACCCACATGATGAATTCCTTCATTTTCTTTTAAACCGAATTGAAATAAAAATCAACAGAATGCGTCCTGCAGAAGTTTATCGCGACTTTTCCCAAGTTCTCATGGAGAATGCTACAATTTTGAGGTTTTATCAAGACCACATTTTACCGTTACTAGCAAAGACTAGTTCCGGAGCAAACCTTTCAGAACAAGAGCTGTATCAAGAGTTGATGAAGCATGGGGTTGATTGGAGAACAGCTACAAGGCTTATTTATACTCCACCAAGCAACCTAACACAAAATAGCACGCCTGAGTCCGAAAGAATTGGGAGCGGAATTGTTCGAGGATGGATAGTAACTGGAGACGGCACCTTCAAACCACTTTTTATAGAGGGCATGTATCACACCTTTGTAACAACAATTTTTGGTTCGTCCTCTCCCCTATTGGATGAAGGCCTGACCAGGACAAACAGCCAAGGCCAACGTATATCTGTAATGGGAGCTTCAGATGCAGATAAAATAGTCTCCGTTTACAGCAGGGATAACAATGATTTGTTAGCAACACATGCTGGAGGACCCATAAGAAGACTGTTCTATCAAATTCAGCAGCCGTTTCTAGCCGGTGCAAAAGTTATCTTCGCAGCAAAAGAAGAGTTTGAAACAGTCTTTGCTCTCCAAGCCCTCGAAAGGAAAGCGTATAAGGATATAGAGCGAAATTACAACCTCGGAACGTATTTTTCTCAAGTGCCAACGCTCCGGCAGATCGAAGAACAGATAGCTAGCGAAAGTGACAAAACTATGCGCCGAAAGCTAGAAAGAAAACGTCAAGACATGATACTGGAAATCTTAAATAACCGAGATATTAGCAGGACATTTAAAGATGCCTATGAGGCCTCACTACTATACGACTTAGTATTTCTAAAAAACGAGGTAGCAAACTTTATGAGAGACCCGCGAGGAGGAAGTTCTTCCTATGGTATAAGACAAGCAATCCACACCGGATATCATACAGGTCAATCCTTTTTTGAACCTGCAAGTTATTTTCTAACACGCGGATACGTTATAGGTGAAGACTACTTGCGTTCCCTCCTATGGTTGCCTGAAAGACTAGGCCGACTTATAACGTACTTCTCCCGAGCCCCAATGGCACTGCAATCCGGCTATCCTTCTGTTTATGAAGGAACCCATGAACCTGTTCGCCCCATGCGAGGGCGGGCACTTATGGATTTTTTTTCACCTTGGAAAAATCTTGATCGTCTATCGAACATACGTCTCCCAGAAATACATCCGACAAGAGGCTTGACACCTGTCGGTTGGTCTTATTTCGACGAATACAAAAGAACTCAAGCTCTTCGTTGGCTTGTGCCCGGAAGAACACTCCAGCAACGTCTTAACATACATGAATCTTATTGGGATAACTTTCAAAACCTGTACGGTACTCAAGAGATGCATAACATCAACGAGATATTCAATAATATTGTTGGAGACACAACCATTGACTTATTTAGAAATGTACGTCAACAATCAAGGTGGTGGCATTGGTTCTTCCAAAGGGGGGAGAATGTCACCTTACAGCTCACCGGTTATCTGCTTGCCACCGGTCCTGAATCAGCCCTGAGGACACCCGAACTCTATATCAATATTTATACTACTAATATATACAAAGCTTACCCTGTCGGGATGATGTATGTAGATGACGACCCATCAAAATTTACGACACAGCATCATCTAAATGCGAGACTTGCAAATAGAATAATTCGTGATTATAATTACCTTGTAGACCTCTATCCAGATATCAAAGAAGATGCACTCAGAAACATATGGAGACGGGATAAAATGTCAGCTGAGGAACTTGAATCAACCCGCAAACACGAATACAGTAATTATGAGTTTAGGATATTTTCTCCGTTTTTCCTTGCAAAATGGCTTGCTCCAAAAACCTATAATCAAGCTCTCGATAGTGCGGTTCTGAGAAGTATTGATGCAAGAACAGCGTATTACGAAAATATTAATCTCTATACTTCACTATTATTCCCTCCCTTGCTCTTATCTATGGGAGCTGAAAACTTAGGATATTGGATACGTAATGTAGCAAGAAGAATACGAGCAAGAAGAACACACGCAGGACCTTGATAACCAAATTACATGACATGCATATATCTTAACTTTTCCACAGAATGGGGGTTGGGGGAGAAGGGAAATTACTAAAAAATAATAAAAATGCGTTTATGACTATTATCCTGCTATCAGAAATAATCGGTGATGTGGTGCAATTTAGAAGGATTTTGTTTTTGTTTTTGTTTTTGTTTTTCAGTCTTATAGGATGCATCAGCCAGCAGAGTCAACCCCCGCCCGTTTTTAATCTAAATGAGATACTACAGCCATCAGATCAACAAAGACTTTGTCAGGAGCCAAGCGACCCACAAAACCCTTGCAAATGCTACGTTTGTACGGTAAGTACTAATTCCAGCCCCAGCGCAATAACTGAAGCTTCTCTTGAAGGACAGCGGTGCTTATTTATTGGATGCAACGGAACACCGGAAAGCTACATCCGTCTATTAAATCCTCAACGCACATCTAATCCTATTTACGTCATAAATTTCTTTGCATTTGGGGGAGGACCAGATTTTGAGTCTTTTTCTGTGGCAAACAGATATTGTAATAACATGATGAATTTGCCTGCTATGTGGATCAATCCTAACACAATTAACTTTAGAAGCAACGACGAAATTGGCTTCGAACAACACGAACAAGTAGGTACGATTGACTCAAGAGATATCGAGGATTATGTAAAGTCATATCTACAAAACCATATAATCCCCATGTTCATCCTCTATAGCGATAACGGAACAATCAACGACGCCAAACTAGAGGATTTTGCTTCCCTTCTTAATAGCACTGGCCCTGTCTACATTTCTACCCAACCTACTATTATGACGAGCACAACTCCTGCTTTGTCCATTCGACATGCCCGGACTATAAAGAGATATTGCCAAAAATGCCTCGTAATACTTTCCTATTCCCCAGATAATATGAATTACCTTAACTACTCCATCACCCCATCTGATAACGTTGATTTTCTTGGGATGGAAATAATAATAGACCCCAACGATATAGTTCCTCTTAACTGCAATCTGAACTCAAAACTTATTCAATACATGTGGGGAGTAAGAGAGAATTTAGCTCGCTATAGAAAGCCAACTTTTTGGAGCATTTTTGCAATAAAAGAAGGAATATCAGATGACCGTAGGTGTGAGATAAGTTCGCAACAAGTTGGAGAGGCATATGACTTAATTTTTCAATCAGCACAGTCTCTTGCTGCATATGGGCTTTCAGGAATTTCGCTTCTCTCCTTCTCTGACAGACTCCCGCCATATCTCTCCGCCTATACTGGAGTAGGACTTTTTAGGTCTGATGGAAGTCAAAAGAATCCCCAACTAAACTTTTTCTTTGACTGGTGTAACTATTATTATACGAACAAACTTCCTGGGGGCTTTGAAAGTGAGGTTGACTATTCAAAAAACTTGATAAGTCTTGTTTATCAGCCTGAGCTAAGCATACCTCATTGTGCCTTTGCCATGCAAACGAATCTACAGCGTAGAATTTCCCACTCAACCGGCCCTTATACTCCACCCTCACTTAGATAACTCTCAGGTGCATTTAACGTATGGCATACTTTCTAAAAGTTCCCCGCTCAGAAGGAGAGAAAATGAGAATTTTTCTCTCATCCATATCTCTTCTTGATACCTCCACCGCCATAGAATCGAATTTAAACTATGTATATCTGCCGCTTTTATCATCAAAAAAAAGAATACCTCTCCATTATCCTATTGTGAAATTTGCAGGCCGCAAAATCAACAAAAAGCCGCGAAATATATATGAAGCACTCAAAAATACTTTATCAAAGAAGGAACTATCTTCTCTTGTCAAATCGTTTGATATAATCGGAGATGTAGCAGTTCTTGAAATACCCGATTCACTAAAAAAACATGAAAAAGCCATCTCAAAAGCTGTTATGGCTGTCCACCCGAATATTAAATGTGTCGTAAAGAAAATGAGCGGAATGGAAGGCGATTTTAGAGTACGAAAGATAAAAGTAATCGGCGGAAGAAGAAGGACGCAAACTTCATACAAAGAAAGCGGCGTAAGAATGTTTGTCGACATTTCAAAGATGTATTTCTCCGTTCGACTTGCAACAGAAAGAAAAAGAATTGCATCCCTTGTAGGAGCCAATGAAAATATACTGGTCTTTTTTTCAGGATGTTGCCCATTCCCTCTTATAATCTCAAAATTTAATCCTACATGCAACATAGTAGCAATAGAACTTAATCAGGCTGCCCACAATTATGCCCTAAAAAACATTGCACTAAACAAAATGCGGAACATAACTGCTATTCTGGGCGACGTTCGCGAAGTTGTTCCGAAAAACTACTCGAACTTTGCAGACAGAATCGTTATGCCCCTCCCAAAAGGCGGTGAAAATTTCTTGGATGTGGCCTTTTTAGGTGCAAGAAAAGGATGTGTTGTTCATTTTTATGCTTTCGGACCTAAAGAAAACCCCTACAAAAAAGCCCTCGAGGCCATAAATAAAACTGCTAAGATGTTAAACAAAACCATCCGTATTTTAAACAAAAAGGTGGTTAGACCCTATGCTCCCGGTATAGTCCAGGCAGTGATAGACTTTAAGATTCTCTAAACTTTTATAAAATTCCTTTGCACAAGCTAGTCTATGCTTGTATTAGAGATTTCTTCATATCTGCGGCGTTTTGGGGCTGACATCTTTTTGTCGTCCCTCCAATGTTTATCTTATGCTATCTTGATTTTTATCATCCTTTTTTCTCTTCTAGCGCCAGAACAACAACCAATATCTAGTTTTTTTTATCAACCCCTCTTTCTCATACCCTATCTCGATGTCTTTCTTGCTTTGCTTACTTTTCTTTCTATTGAGGTTGTTTTTTATAAAACTGAAAATCTGCCTACTGAATATCTGACACGAAAAGCTTTGGCCATTCTCGTTCTTTTTCTTGTGGGATTGGGGAGTATCGCCTTCTTATATTATATCAATGAACAGTTCCTTCTTTATTTTTTCTTATTATCAGTTATAAAAGACGCCCAAACAATAATTTTTAGGGAAGAAATAGCTGACGCGCACACACTATACAAAAAAAATTATACAGCTCTGATTATTTTTACTTCCTTTTCTCTTTTTGTTTATTTTCTAATCACAACCGCTGGAACGTATCTATTAGACATGACTTTAATTTCTGTATTTTTAACTCACTTTACAAATCTTTGGACTCTTCTGTGGCTTTTCGTGGCAATATATATCCGTTTTCCTCTCAGGCTATCCCTTCCTCTGCACGGTTAGAGAAACCCTTTCAGTAGCCACCGTTAAGTTCTTGTCCATTACCTCCACAAAAATATCAAACTTTGATTCAGATGCCGGAGAGAAAGCTGTGACATTAATCTTTCTAATTTGAACCTCACCCTTAAAATTCATTGGATAAAGCCACCATTCTTTTTCGGCTATGCGGATGTAGTTTTCATCTATACTTTCTTCAGTCCTTATCTTTACTAGAGGCTGGGAAATTTCGTCTTTTTGATTTTCTATTCTTATAAATAGGGTGGCGGTTTGATTATCTGTTATAACTGATGGCTCAAATTCAGCCTTTAAAAAGATGCCGCTTGCATTTCCTACATTAAAAACGTTACCTGCACTAAAAATTAACGCTATCACTGCTGCAAATAGTGATAAGACTATAACTGCTAGCAATATTTTTTGATTCTCAACTTTTGCCATAGCTACTTCCTCTACAAATAAGATATTTTTAAATCTAACAGTAGCGTATGTCTTATTTTTTAAATTAAGTTTCCATCTAATACTTGCAGCTTTTGATGCAGGGGTAGCAAAGCCTGGTCAAATGCGCAGGACTCAGAAAGAATCTTGGGATATCCTGTCGGTTAGCCGTTCGAGAGTTCAAATCTCTCCCCCTGCACTTAACCCTCGCCTAGTTCACTTTATCGCAGGGGAACGCGCAAATCCATACCTCAAGATGAACAGGACAAAATTGACTGCGCGCTCAAGCACTTCGCCGCGTTGGGCGACCTTGACTACCGCGTGGTTGATTCGTATGAAAACTTTAAGCAAACACTTCCGAGCTGACTTAATGGTTGATATCTAATGCAAAACGATTTATTCGGATATTGCAAAGAAATCTGTGCCTCCTTCTTGGTGCTAGTTTTTGTCCTTATCATCGCGTCCGCTTTGTTGAATGAAGCCAGCAAGCTAGCGCCAAATAACGCGGCAATTCAATCGTTGAAAGGAACTTACGAGTTTCTGGCGCGGCTGTTTATTGATTGGGGTTCTCCAGATCCAGCCCTTTGGATTGTCCGAATCCTTGTCGGAATCGTTGCGGCTTTCCGGATATACGCAAATTTTCAACGAAATAGCTGATAAGTTCCGCGGAAACGCCGTCTGTCCTTCGCTTTATAATCTCAGGCACTCAACGAGCTCGCCCTCGTCGCTACGCCGTTTTCGGAACAGAGTTTATTAATGCCAAATGCGACACGATAGTGCGTGAAAGGGCATTTACGAGAGAGTTCTGCTCAGAGATGTGGACTTGCCTTGCTCCCCCTGCACTAACATCCTCTGCAAAACCTTCCCATCACTTTTAGGAAATTAAATAAGCTTTTAGAAAGCTAGATAAATGTCTCAGAACAATACTTTAGAAAAAACTTAAGAAACAAAGATGACTTAAATATAAAGATATTCGTCTAACATATACTTAACAGCACAAATAAAACTATGCTATGCGCAGGTACATGCTAATGATACCCAACATATACGAAGGTAACTATAAGCGACTTGTGATTTTCCCTCTGATTTTAATATTAACATCCATTTTTTTTATACCGCAAATAAAACAAGGTGTGGACTTTAAGGGCGGAGTCTTAATCACCCTCCATACTTCTGCTCCAGTAAATATAAGTATAGCTGAATCCACTCTCCAAAGCGAGCTTAAAACAGCGGTAAGCATCAAGCAGATAGAGACAGCTATAGGCAACTCGATTGAAATAAGCTTCCCTCTTGATGAAAATATATCAAGAGCAGAAAAAATAAAGGAAGAATTCTTTTCACTTGTTGACGACGCTTCGCGGCTTGAAGCTGATGCATCTGTTCTAGAGTCAGACCCAAACTCAACATCTACCGGAATTTCGCCCGATGCAAAAGAAAAGTATACAGAAGCTCGCGAAAGACTTAACTTGTATGCAGATGAACTATTTCTGTTAGCAGGACTTAATAAACAAGCTGCCAAAGCCAATAGCACCAACGAGCTCCGCAGAATGGTTAGCGATGCGTATAACTCTATCAATAGTGATTATCAAACAAAAATAAGAAGCACAATAGAAAAACACATCCCTTACTCGTCAATATCCTTTGAGCTAGTCTCCTCAACGCTTTCAGAGAGATTCCTCTCCTCAGCATTATGGGTTATTCTGGTCTCATCGGCGCTTTCAATAGCAGTTGTTTTTTTTGTTTTTCGCACATTTATACCTAGTATTGCCGTACTGATTGGAGCGGCATCAGATATAATCATAGCATTGGGCGCAATGGGTCTTTTTGGAATACCACTTACTCTCGCTTCATTTGCAGCTCTACTTATGTTAATAGGTTTTTCCCTTGACACCGACATCCTTCTTACGATGCGCACCCTCAAGAGGTCGGAGGGAAGAGCCCGCGATAGAGCTTTTGAATCAATGAAAACGGGTTCAACTATGAGTATGGCAGCAATTACTGCGTTTGCATCCCTTCTCATCCTCTCACTCGCAACAAACATATCTACATATTACGAAATATCCTCAGTTGCTCTTGCCGGTCTTTTTGGTGATTTGTTTGCTACATGGGGACTTAACGCCGTTATCATTCTTTGGTATGCGGAAAAGAAAGAAAAGGAAGCAGAGGCAATAAAAACCCACTTCGCTTCTCTTTATGAAAGGAAGGAATAACTAATGAAAAATACTACCTTTTCGATATTGTCTGACAGGCGCATTTTGTTATTGGTGTTTCTTACCTTAGCTGCTCTTCTTTATTCGTTACTGAACGGGATAAAATTTGGAATAGATTTTTCAGGAGGAACACGCATACCTGTTGTTCTTGAAACGGGCGTCGATTCAGCAACGATGCTAGAAATGGTCGAATCCATAAAAACAAGAACAGCAACGCTCGGGTTGACCGAGGTAAAGGTAAGGGGAGTTGGCAACTCCCAGATTTATGTAGAAGTTCCAAGTTCTGATCCTGCACTCGTTTCTCAGGTCCAACATATACTTTCTCAGCAGGGAGTTTACGAAGGAATAATCGACGGACGTGTAGCAATTAAGGGAGATGATATATTTGCCGGAACCATAGTGCAGGTGTCTCCGCAGTTTCTTCAAGGAGGAGCTGATTGGGGCGTCTCATTTACAATAACTCAAAAGGGCGCATTGCGCTTTGCCCAAGTGGCAAAGGGAAAAGCAAACTATCCCCTCTTTATGTTTCTAGATAGACCAAAAGATTCCATTATTATAATGAAAAAGAAGTCATTTTTAGAACCAAGCTATACCTTATTCGGGGCATCCATAGTCGAAGATGACCTAATAAAGGCAGCTGAGTTTGCCTTGAACTTATCTGAAGAAGAAGGCGGCTCGATCCAGCTTTATTTTGAAGAAGATTTCAACAGCTATAACCAGACTTTATTTCCAAAGACCAACAAGACACGTGCTATTATTGAATCTAGCGTATCCAATGAAATAAAAGCAACTCTAACATCAAGAGGATTCCAGTTGGTTGAAAAGACAAGTCAAGAGATCGTACCAGAATTTGTAGTGCCAAACCAACCGTTCTCAAACTTTCGAGCCGTTGTTTCAAAATGGTCAGCAGTAGGTCTTCTCTCAAGTCCCTATTTGGTACCTTCTGTCACAACCGGAGCGCCTAGCTACTCCTATCAAATTACGGGACCTGGTGAAGGTACGGGTCAGCAGAGGGTTATTTCTGCAAGACAAAGGGCCAAAGAGATTGAATCAATATTGAAAGGAGGTGCATTTCCTGTTCAAATATCTCTTGGTTCCACCACTACGATACCTGCCCCTCTTGGAAGAGAGTTTCTTAAAATGAG
Source organism: Candidatus Anstonellales archaeon (assembly GCA_038869735.1). Lineage (NCBI taxonomy): Archaea > Nanobdellati > Microcaldota > Candidatus Micrarchaeia > Candidatus Anstonellales > Candidatus Anstonellales archaeon. The sequence goes on from JAWCQO010000004.1 coordinate 48,979, forward strand.
CATAATCGGCGCTGCAATCGCGCTTGTGCTTATCTCATTACTCGTAGCATTAAGATATCGCAATCCCAGATTGGTCCTACCGGTTATCTTCATAAGCATTTCTGAAATGATAATTCTTGTCTCCTTTCTAGGAGCATTTTCAATAGACCTCGGTACAATGGCAGGTATAATCGCAGCAATTGGGGTTTCGGTTGATGCACAGGTTGTAGTTACCGACGAATTGCTAAAGCGTGGGTCTCAAACGACCCAAAAAAAACTCCAAAATGCATTTTCAATCATTTTGACAAATGCCACTGTGGCAGTTATCGCGATGGTTCCTCTTCTCTTTTCAGGAATGGTCGAGATAATCGGATTTGCTACAGCTCACGTTTCTGGATCCCTACTTGGTGTACTAATAAGCAGGCCGGCTTACAGCGCAATCGTTGAGAAGTTTATACATGTTGAAGAGTGAGGTTATCTAGCGGTTTTTCTTTCAAAAAGGTTCGGTTCATTCCAAAAAAGTAAAGACTTCGTCTAATACCTTTTTTGGCGGAACTTCCGGTTTTTCCGCAGGGTAGCCCACTGGCACAATAGTTATTGGACGAAGATGAGGAGGAATACTCAAAACCTCACGAACCTCTTCCTCATCAAATGCTCCAACCCAAACGGTCCCAAGACCAAGAGAGTAAGCTCTTATATGAAGATTCTCCACAGATGCTGCAACATCCATTATAGAATATAGTTCTACTCCTCTTTTTCCGTATTTTTTCTCTATCCGCCTGTCAGCGCATGCAACGACGATAAGAGGGGCAGATGATATAAACTCCTCCTGCATTTCCCCACAGCATAAAGCAATTTTTTTTCTTAGGGCTTCATTCGTGACAAAATAAAAATTCCGGCTTTCCAGATTACCGCTTGAAGGTGCAAATCTCATTGCATCTACAAGTTCATCTATTATCTTCCTATCTATTTTTTTATTCAAATATGCTCTTATGGACCGCCTTCCCAAAATTGCTTCTTTTACATCCATATCCCTTTCCCTCTCGGAGTCATCTCTGTTTAAGATTAGCATATTTAAAGCTAAGTAAAAATAAAAAATCATAACAGAAAAAAGAACTTTTCATAACGCTTTAAAATAAATTCTCAACATAATCCACCCTATAGCTTGCCCCGGTAGCTCAGTGGTAGAGCGGCTGGCTGTTAACCAGTAGGCCGCAAGTTCGAGTCTTGCCCGGGGCGCTTGCAATCTGAAATTTTATCATCATCAGCAGCTTCTGGTAGCTGGCTTGTAACATCCTATAATCAGGCATTCAAAATGAATATCAAATAACAATCAAGATACAGATAGATAGTTAAATCATTACTGAAAGTTTCCTACAAAAAGAGCGGTTAGGTTGAAAGCAAATCGCAAAAGGTGATTACAACCCTATGATGAGAGTCCCATGAGAATCGAATATAATCTATTCATTTTTTTAGATTCAAAAGAGGCCCAACGCTCGCTCTTCTTAAGCTCCTTATATAGGCCGTATACACCATTCATTTCTTACCTATAACATTTCCACCAACTTTGTTGTTTTTTTTCTTGTCTAGAGAAGGAGGCTTTCCTTTTGAAGCTAATCTGATGGAAATGGCCAATCCAAGCGACAATACGGCTATGAATAACAACGCCAAGCTCAATACAATCAAAAATAAAAGAACCTCATAAAGAAAACCAAACGATTCTATCTCATTCAAAACAACCAATATAAGATCAGATAATAAACCAAAATGATTTGCTTGTTCACCTTTATTTTCGCATTCTGGTTGATAGTACAGTCCAATTCCGATTATAATAATTGTTGATGTAGCAATACTTGTTGTTATCCCTAAAATTATATAATATCGCAGAGTCTCAAGATAATGATATTCCTCCTCACCTAATGGTTCGCTTTCGGTATCGAGTATCTTCAGGCTTGCCTCCACAAGCAGACAGGAGACGAGTATTACCAAACCTGTGCATATAATTAGAATAGAAAAAAAGATATACCGATTATACTGATCTGTACCAAATACACCAAACATGTTAGTATATAAGAATAACTCTAATATTACAACAATCAATAGTGTAAGATATATTAGTTTATCTCTTTTTTTTATGTTTCCTATAAAAGAATCAAAGCATTTAAAAATTGAATTTAATCTCTGAGATTCCATAGTTATTCTCTTTATACCGCATATATCTAAAATCACTTTGGGGATATAGTACCTTTTAAATATTACCTCTAATCGAACTTTAAGTAAACATTTGAAATTTTGAACAGAACATCAACTCTTTTTAACCATCGGTTTGTCACCATTTAACAATTATAACTTCGTTTGTGCACAGCTTTAAAAATCATAAGAATTATTTTTTCTGTGTCGCTAATTTTCCAGCCAACTTCTAATCTTTCTAGTCTATGGTGCTTTTTCTCAATAACCTTAATTTATTTCCTAATAGCGCTTCTAATAGGATCTCTAACAGAGGGACTTCAAACAGAGAATATTATGCTTCGCTGTGAGTTTCATCTCTAATGTATATGAATCAAAAACGCTTGCATAGAAGCTGACTCTACCAAACTAAGAAAGCCCCACCCAAAAAGTCAAATTGCCGCTTCTCTAGGATATCGACAATATTCACTTTAACTATATTACTTCACAACTAACTAAAGAAAACGAAATTTCAGTGCCAAAACCCTTTCAGCCAGCCTTCCGTCCATCCTTATCATTTAGAACTTATTTCCGCTTAAGCTCTTCCTTGACGGTTCTGACGATGTTTTCAAAGCAGAGTCCAAAGTGTTTTAACAGCTCCAGTCCTCTTCCTGTCTCTCCAAATTCCATCCTCATCCCTATTCTTTTAACTCTTACAGGCTGAATTTCAGAGGCCACTTCGCATATGGCGCTTCCAAGTCCTCCCTTTATTTGGTGTTCTTCAACAGTAACAAATAGAGAACATTTTTTTGCATATTTTTCTATGCAGCTTTGGTCGATTTCAACCAAATCATATACATTGAGAACAGCTGCGCTTATACCTTCTCTCTCAAGAATATCTGCGGCTAGTAGACTTTCATGTACCATTGAACCGCACGCAAAAATAGTAACATCATCCCCATCCTTGTAAACCGAAATCTTTCCAGGTTCAAATGGGGTTTTTTCTGTTGTAAAAACAGGCATTTTCTCCCGCCCGCATCTTATATATACAGGACCTTCAATTTTTGCGGCTTCAAAGACAGCTTTTTTAGTTTGCTCGTAATCACAAGGGACAAATATCCTCATTTTTGGCAGGCTCCGCATAATGGCAATGTCCTCTAGCGCTTGGTGAGTCGCACCATCCTCCCCAACCGTTACTCCCGTATGTGATGAGACTATTTTTACGTTTGCCTCACCATAACAGATAGCAGTTCTAATCTGCTCCCAATTTCTTCCAGGGGAGAATATGCCAAAAGAAGTCATAAACGGTATTTTTCCCTCATATGCAAGTCCGCTAGAGACACATGCCATATTTTGTTCCGCAACTCCACACTGAAAAAATCTTTCAGGATACTTTTTTGCAAAATAGTGGGCCCTCACAGATTCTGCCAAATCAGCAGTAAGCACAACAACATTCTTATTTATATTACCAAGTTCAAGGAGAGCCTTCCCAAAACCCTCACGTGTTGATTCGTGGATTAAGTCGGGTGAAAGCGGATCGAGGAGGTGCATTCCTTGGTTTAACTCCATCTCTAATCTACTCCATCTCAATTCTTCTTCTTTCCGCTTCCAGTTCTGCGATGGCTCTTTTTGTCTCGTCCTCCTTTGGCGGAGTGCCGTGCCATCTATGATTTCTCTCCATAAAGGATACCCCCTTTCCTGGAACCGTTCTTGCAATTATCATCGTGGGTTTTCCTCCCGTCTTTTTTGCGTTGGCAAGAGCATCCTTTATCTCTACAATGTTGTTCCCATCAATCGAAATTACGTTCCAATTGAATGCTCTATACTTCTCTTCAATTGGCTCAAGAGGCATTATCTCTTCAGTGTTGCCATCTATTTGTATGTAGTTTCTATCCATTATAACCGTTAGGTTATCTAGTCCATATTTTGCTGCAAACAGCACAGCCTCCCATGTGCTTCCTTCCTGATGTTCACCATCAGATGTTATGCAATAAACTCTCGCATTCCTCCCATCCAGCCTCATCGCAAGTGCAATTCCACATGAGACCCCAAGTCCCTCTCCCAAAGGGCCTGAGGAGTTCTCTATGAATGCAAGATACTTTCTTGAAGGGTGGCCTTGTAGTGGCGAGCCAAGTTGCCTAAACCTATCAAGTTCATTTATAGGAAAATATCCTGCATGTGCCATTGCAGAATAGTAAGCCGCGCAGACATGACCATTCGACAATACAAATCTATCCCTCTCCTCCCACCGAGGGTTTTTGACGTCGAAATTCATTTCTGAAAAGAATAGGACAGAAAATATTTCTGCAAGCCCCAACGCTCCAGCTACATGTCCAGATTTAGCCATCCCTACCATCTTGACTACATCTTGTCTTATTGTATTGGCAATCAGTTTAAGCTCTTTGTCAGAATCAACCCGTTGCCTCCTAACCATGCCCCTCTCCTCGTCTCGTTATAGATTCTTATAAATGGCTTAAACTTTCAATTGCCTTTCTAATATTTTGACTTTCAAAGATTGCACTTGCAACGGCAAGTGCATTTGCACCTGCTCTTATTGCGCCCGGAGCAGTCTTTTCATTTACACCGCCATCCACTTCAATTCTTATACCTGGATTCCACCATCTTATTTTTCTGATTTTGGCTTCGACTGCCTTTATGTATTTTTGCCCCGAAAAGCCTGGGTAAACTGTCATCACAAGGACAGTATCAATTACGCTGTAGTCTACCAAATCCTTGATTCTCTCTGCTGGAGTATCTGGGGAGATGGCAATCCCAACCCCCGAGCCCATTGCTCTTATTTTATGTGCCAACTTGCCTGACTGTTCTCCGCAGGATTCGTAATGAAATATGTAAGTTGCGTGCTTTTTTCCTATTCTTTTTATGTAACCCTCAGGATCCTTTACCATCAAGTGGTATTCTACCTCGGAGCCGGGAGGTGTTGGAGGCAATTCTTCCGGCTGAAGTGTTTTATTTGGCACGAATTCTCCGTCCATCAAATCAACTTGAACACGATTTACAAGCCCAGCAACTTCTCTTGCCTTTCTTTCGAAATCTTCTTGTGTTTTGGAAAGAATAGCAGGAACTATTTCAACCATAATCCCTCCCCTAATTCTTGATACATTTAATATTTAAAACATCCGCATTCGACTTAAAAATCTACTCGTTATTGCGACAGAGAGAAGCATCAAAACAATTATAAAGAAAACTAACAAAATTCATATGTGCCCATTTATACTAAGGGAGGCGATGGGGGTAAAACGCGCCTATTATCCGGCGAGCTAGTTCAAAAGTTTAACCCCAGAATAGAAGCCTATGGCTCTGTAGATGAGCTAAGCTCATTCATAGGTGTTGCAAGAAGCATAAATAAGGATAAGTACCTTGACGCTCTTCTCAAAAGGATTCAATCAGACCTCTTTATTGTTTGTTCAGAGCTTGCAAGTACAAAGGAGATTTTAAGTAAAGAGCCAAACAAACGTATTAAAATCGAGGCTTCTCACATACACGAAATTGAGAAGGAAATAGATAAATTAGAAGCAGAGCTTCCGCGGATTTCAAGTTTTTTGTATCCCAGCGGAACAACTTTGGCAGCCATTTTTCACGTTTCTAGATCGGTTTGCCGAAGGTCAGAAAGAAGTGTTTGTAATCTAATGGAAAAGGAACCTCTAAACATGAACGTCCAAATATACTTAAACCGCTTATCCGACCTTCTTTTCTTGCTTGCAAGAAAATCAAACAAAGATAGAGGAGAAGATGAGGAACTATGGAAGATATAGGTTCCAATAATATAAGTTTCAATAAGCCGTTAAACGGTTAACTGCTGTTGGTGTTGTTCGTGATTATAAAAAGTCAACTAAAAGAAAACGTTCAAAACTCTTATGACCTTGACCCCCGCGCCTCGCAAGAAGCTCTCCAGTCGCTGTATAGGTGTTATCCCAATTTAAATCGCATCTTTATCCGTTCAGTCTTTCATAAACATCTGCTTAATCTTGATAAGAGCTCGCGGATAAAGAAGTACCTTCATATTTTTGCAAAAAAATTAGCTGACGAGGAGATCAAAGTCAAATCTGAAAATGAAAAAAATGATTATGGTAATTCAACAAATGATAACTCAGCAAATGAGGATAAAAAGGAGGAGGTATCCAAAATTAATCCAGCTTATACTGCCTCATCAAAACTCCTGCCTGTTTGAATAACTCGGAGGTTTCATTTGTCATTGGGTAATCTGCATTATAAACTACCTCTCTAATCCCAGAGTTTATAATCATTCTTGCACACATGAGACATGGAGAGTAAGTTACGTAGATGGTTGAGCGAGCAACAGAAATTCCGTGATATGCTGCCTGAGAAATCGCGTTTTCTTCTGCATGGGCGCAAACACATTCTGAGAGATTCTTACCGCTCTCTTCAAAAGAGTTGCACCTCTTGCATCCGCCCTCGTTACAGTTTATACATCCGCGCGGCGTCCCATTATACCCGGTAGAAATAATGCGTTTGTCCTTTACTATAACTGCTGCAACTTTTCGCTTTATACAATTACTTCGAGAAGCGACTATTTTTGCTATGCTCATAAAATATTCGTCCCAGGAAGGTCTGTCAGGAACAAAATCCTTTGAAAGAGTTGCTAAGAGTCCATCTATCAACATATAAAGATTTTTAAAATCAAGTTCGTTTTCGATCTTTTTGTCAGCCATCTGATAGGTAGCATGGGTATTCTGTTTTGTTTTTTCTTCATTCTTTGCTTCTTCTTCCTCGATTTTCAAAAAAGCGTCAAAGGTATTTGGATCACCCTCCCTACCCCTTTTTCTCATCCTTTCAAACCTAACACGTTGACTTGCAGTAACATATACTAATACAAAATCCTTTCTTTTTCTAAAAACCTCCACTTCTGCCGGATTTCTAAACGAATCTACCACAAAGTTTTTGTCAGGGTTGAGTTCTATTTTTTGCATAATCCTCTCTGCAAGTATCCCCGGACCATACTTATCTCGCAATTCATTTCCGCGTTTAATCAAGTTTTCTCTCGTAATACTCATTCCGTTTTTTGCTAAATCCTCCCGAATGGCGTCTGACAAAGAGTAATAATAAAAGCTCCTTTTCGTGAGATATTCTGCAACAGTTCCTTTTCCTGCACAATTTTCTCCTGTTAATCCTATAATCATAAAGCCGCCTCCATTCGCCTCCCAAACACAATCTTTACATGCAATTCATTAAAAAGCTTCTTAGCCCACTTCCCTTTTCCCCATTTACCCACCAAAAATCATTTAAACTTAGTTCGTTTAAATATAACAATAATGATTACCACCAACGATGAAGTGACCGTGCAACAATTCAAAGACAAAGTAGCTAACCTAATTTTTTCTGGAAAGAACATTGATTTAGATGCTTTATCCATATCCAACATCCAAAGATATTTAAGAAAAACAACCACCAGATTTCGAATTGTTAGTGCACACCTCAGACGACTTGAGGGTAGACATACCCCCTATGGTAGAAGAAAGAGGTCAGAACTTGCTTTAGAGTTAAAAGCCTTAGATGAGTTGCGCTCTCTTTTTGTTTCAAAACTACAATTAAAGAGAGAGCTATCAAAAAAACCACCTCTTTTGGATGAAACGCCAGAGCAACAAGTACATGCAAAAAAACCGAAAACCAAACCCAAATTATCAGCCAACTTTAAAAACGGAGAAAGCGTGAGCTTTGCTTCTAGTCAACGCAACGAAAGTACAGGCGGCAATAAAACACAGAGTATCGCAAGTAAAGATAAAGAAAATACAGCTCTTTCGCCCATCGTAAAAAAAAATCGATTAAACGCCTACAAAAAGATTAAACGCCTACAAAAAGAGCTTTTTGAAGTACGGAGAGCAATATCCTCATTGGGAGAATCTAATTCTAACCAAAATTCACCTATTCTTCACGATCTGTTAGCAAGAGAAAAAATATTGGAAATCCTAATAACTGAGATAATATTCAATTCTCAATTGAAAGGGGGAACTATAAACTCAACATTAACTATTGAAGATAAAAGAAGACGAATTATTCAACTTGAAACGAATTTGAATATCGCAAAAAAGAGGATAGCGGAGCTAACAGATAAAGATAATCTTAACCCCGATGATCAGTATCTGTTATCATTCTTCAAACGTGAGGTCCAAAGAATAGAAAAATTACTATCATATACCTGGTCATTAAAACCTGTTGATAATCAATATCTAAAACAATATTAGAATTTTTAAAAAGTTTGTGGAAAATATGAGAAACTTGCTAATTCCAAAAAATAGAGAGAAATTACACATCCTAGTGCGAGAAATAGAAAGCGAAAGGAACATGACACGACTAGCTAGATTACTCTCAAAAGAAGAAATTCCAATTTTAGGTGTCCACATCCTCTATCCTGAAACTAATCCTCAGAGTTTCATTGCATCTTTTTCCCGCTATCTTGAATATAAAGAAAGGCTGATTTCCTTTGTATCCGCTCTTCCAACAGAAGTTTGGAAAAGGACAATTCTCTTTGTGGAGTCTGAAAGCGGGGCAAAGGTCACTTCAAACTTTTTTTTCTCGATTCAGGCGCATTCTTATAGTCATAGTACTTATTTTATGTCAACAATAGGTGAGATAGAATCTCCATATGATGATGAAAAAGCATGGCGCAATCCACAAAAAACACAATTTAATATTATGTATGGAGGATATGACCGCATTCGCAAAGCCCTGAATGATTCTATTATCTTTGTTTTTGGATGTTACAAAGAGTCCTGCATCAGACGCGTAACAGCCGAGTTAAGAGCAATTGCTATGGAAAAAGGGAGGTATAACCTAAAAATCCCAATAAACTCAGATTTAATCTTGTAAGGTTTTTGTTCCTTTTGGGCTCATCTAAGGGGCAAAATAATACAACTTTTCAAACTTCACGAGAGAAAAATTTGCGAGTACTTATATTTTTTTAATCTAATTACAACTTTCCTGTTTCACTCCAATCAATTTTATATCTTTATAAAGTAAACCTAATAAATAAATAATTTATTATAAAAGTAAACCAAAACTTTTCGTAGCACTGCCTCTCTTCATTTTTGGTTTACTGTTAAAGTGTTGAGTGGTTATCTGTGATGGCAGAAGCGGGCTTCCAATTAAAAGATAGCTCAAAAAATGAAAAAATGCATCAAACTAACCAGTTTTGGTTTACTTATAAAATAAAAAAAGATTTAGGTTTATCTAAATAGTAAAATTTTTTATGCTATACGAGTCATAGAACGCAGTTTATAGAGCCATATTATGGAGCATTTTAATTTCTGTTGCTTTATCCGATTTTCTTTTAGTTTTTCTAATATTTTTTTAGTTTTATATGCAAATACAGAGATTCTACGACTACACTTATAGACTAATGTCGAGTTGAAAGTTTACAAATCTCTATCAATTATCTACTTCGAATGGAAGACTCAAGAATAGATTCTGAAAAACAGCTCCCAGAAAATTGACTTGGAAGCCCTTTTCTCTTTCGAAACAATGATGTTTGATTCTCTATTTGCTGACTTTTCGCCAAAGCTGGGATTGGAGAACGGGCGTTAACCCACTAGATTAATCTACATTTCTCAAAGACAACCATCCTGTGGATATTAATACACTACCTAGGTGTCTTTAGCATCTTATTGGTAACTACGTTAAAACCACTTTTATGAGCCAACTACTTCAGAAGCTTTAGTTGTACATTTTAGTTGGTTTATATCATAATATTGAAACTCGCATTTGCATGTTGGCGTTCCTACGTCGCTTACTGTATCATTTAAGAGCATTGCATAAAGTAAGTCCAAATTACAAACATAAGCTACTGTCTCACACATTTCTGCGCAATAAATAAGCGGGTCTGTAGCGTTCTTGCAATTTGAACATAGAAACCCTATTTCTTTGTATGGTTTGGAGCTTGTGCTAATACAGCCACCAATAAAAAAAAGAAAAACGAATGCGAAAATAATCTTTTTCATAACAAATAGATGAAAGGTTAAATAAAAAAGCCTATCTCAGAAGCTGAGGAGCAAAGAGGAGGACAAGTCCGAGAATAAGCAACAATAAGCCGCCGATTATCTTACAATAGCCTGCATACTTTTCACCGATATAAATCTTTGAGATTGCAAAAGTAGCTAAAGAGAAGATAATTAGATCATCCAACATATAGAAAATGTCATAGAGGAGAATGTATCCGTAGTATTCTAAAAATGACAAGTTAGAAAGAGCGAGTATCTGGGTAAAAACAGCAGGAATTGCAGATGAGCAGATAAATTCAATTGAATTTACCGTAAAGGCTAAACCAACTATTGCAATAATTGTAGCGGTACTAAGCGGAGATGACGCTATAGTCTCGATGATGCCAGCTTTTTCTTTTTTTTCAGAGGGGTCATCTACTTTGCAAGTAACTCGCCCCCCAACCTCAACATACTCCTTAATACTTAATATCCCCCCGCCTACTGCAACTACTCCAACAATTACAGTAATTAACCGTACATAACCTAAAATAAGAAAGAAGTTAAGCCAAGCGGTCATAAAAAGAAAATAGAGTACTCCAGATGCAAGTAAAAAAGTCCCCACTATAAGCCAACTTTTTTTTGGTTCGTTTAATGTTGCAACGACTCCAATTAAATACACTAAAACCCACATTGCACAAGGATTAAAACCATCTATTAATCCAAGGATTACTGCAAGCATGGGAAGCGAATAGCGCTTTAAATCTATTTTTCCAATGAGAGGAGCTTCTATTTCATAGGACCTTTCAGCCGCAGCCCCTCTTTCATATACCTCCTCAAATCTGGTAGAACTCCTATTTTCAAGTTTTTGCTTTATGCACTGTTCAATATACGCCCCAGTCGTTTCTCTGGACTCCCATCCAACAGAATAGCAGTCTCCTATTACTGTTGTTGGAGTGCCAATTCGGGGAATCTTTAATCTCTCAACCGTTTCGAGATAAATGGTTGCTTCTCTTTCAATTTCAACGTCGTGGTATACCCACTGGACTTGTGGATATCTCTTCATAAGCTCCTCGTTGAATGGTTTTTGAGCAGAACAATGCGGACAGGTTGGAGAATAGAAAAAGTGAACTTCAAACAATGGCTTTTCTACTTTTACTGTCTCGTACTGGCTGGTAAAATACACCAGCGAACCTAATGCAATCAGAAAAACAACCAGAAATCTGTTAAAATCATCCGATAGAAAACTTTTAATGCTAAAAAATATACTACCTATCATCAACTTACCTTCAAAATGGAAGGTTGTTATTTACGTCTTTTTATTTATAAAGTTTGTTTCTTCTTTTTTGAGTAAAAATTTTCTAATTTTGTCATGAAGCTTCCTGTTGCTTGCAAGAATTGTTGTTTTTTTATTCATACCAATCTCTTCACGCCTAACCTCTTCTACTAATCCTCCAGCCTCTTTCACAAGCAATTTTCCTGCAGCAAAGTCTCCGGGTTTTAAGTTTTGATGAAAGCATGCATCTATAGCTCCCTTGGCTAAAAGCGCATACGTATAACAGGCAGCTCCAAATATTCGAAGTTGAAAAAAGTTTTTTGAAAACGAAGAAAGGCTTTCATTAGAGCTTTTAACGGCGTCTAGGTGTGAAATGTCATCAAGAACAAAAACTGCATCTTTTAGCGTTCTTATTTTCGAAACATGCAATTTTTTACCATTGAGATATGCTCCCTTGTTCGCTTCTGCATAATAAAGTTCATTTTCCAGAGGAAAAAGCATTCCTCCTGCAACAGGTACGGCCCCTTTATATAACGCGAGTGAAATACCCCAAATTGGTATGCTTCTAAAATAATTGTTAGTACCGTCAATTGGGTCTATATACCAGCAGTATTCTGACTTTCTCTTTATTCTAATTTTTTCCTCGCTCCAAATCGAGTGAGTAGGAAAGCTCTTTTTTATCATCCCGGCAATTATTCTTTCTGACTCATAATCAGCCCGCGTTACGACTTCCTGGACACTCTTATAAGAAACCGACAACTTCTTTCTACAATATCTGTTTGCTATTACACCTGCTCTTTTTAGAGTATCAGTTATAAATTGTTCAAATCTCATTTCTATCTTCCTGTCAATATGGTATTAACATTTAAATATTCTCTTGTGCATATAACTAATCATGGAAAATAAAATAAGGATTGATGTAGGAAAAAAGCGTTTCTACATAGATAATGTTCTATCTATAAATAGCGAGCTAGTAACTTTATGTAGAGGTATAAGACTGCTTTCAGAGAGAGATACGGGAGCTACTGCTGCCAAACTTATGCGTTATATAATGGAAATAGGCCCAAGTAAGGAAATCGGTTGTTCTGAGCTTTCAAGAATCTCAGGACTTAATCGTATTACATGTATACACCATATGAAAAGATTAGAAAGCGCCGGCATAGTCAAAAAAAAGGATTCAAAATATCGCCTTCTATTCAATAGCTACGAGGAAATTGTAGAACAACTGAGAGAAAAAATGCTTGATGAAATGGAAGAATTTCTAAAAATTGCTCGTGAGCTTGACTTTCACATTAAATCAAAGAGAAAGGAGAATTTTCGGACTTCATCATCAAGAAGCTCAGAGAAATGGGTTAAAATTGAGGTCCAATAAACCTTCATTTCACCGAACGTTAATATCTGGGTTGGGATAATGGTATCAGAAACCGAGATAAACCAAGTCCCTGAAAAAAAGGGAGAACAGAAATCCGAAGAAGAAAGCGGAAGAGATGAACCAGCTTTAGAGAAACCAAGTCCCATTGATGAATTAAAAGATAAATATTTGCGACTAGCAGCTGAGTTTGACAACTATAAAAAAAGGATGGAAAAGGAAAAGACGGAGCTTTTGCGTAGAGGTGAAGAAAAGATGATTCTGTCCCTCTTACCGGTGTTAGACGATTTAGAGGCCGCTGTAGACTCTGTCGAGGACGAACAAGCAAAGAAGGGTATACTCCTAATAAAAGAGAAAATCTTTTCTTTGATGGAACGAGAAGGACTAGAGAAGATCAACACTGATGGAACTTTTGATGAATCAATCCACGAAGCAGTACTTTTGGAAAAAGGCAATGAAGATGGAAGAATAATTCGTGTTATCTCTCCTGGTTACAAGTTCAAAGGTAAGGTAATCAGATATGCGAAGGTTGTAGTCAGCAAAAAGTAATAGAGAGGTGAATTAAATGGTAAGTGAAAAAATTATCGGTATAGATTTAGGAACTTCAAATTCAGCTGCTGCTGTCCTTGAAGGAGGGAAACCTACAATTATTCCTTCTGCTGAAGGAACAACTCAATATGGAAAATCTTTTCCTTCCTATGTTGCATTTACAAAGGATGGAAAAAGGCTTGTAGGAGAACCGGCAAGAAGACAGGCAGTTACCAATCCTGAGGGCACTATTTATGCTGCAAAACGAAAGATGGGAACAGACTACAAATACAAAATATTCGGTAAAGAGTACACGCCGCAAGAAATATCGGCGTTCATCTTGCAAAAGATAAAACAAGATGCCGAGTCTTTTCTTGGAACGAAAGTAGAAAAGGCAGTAATTACAGTTCCAGCGTACTTTGACGACAATCAAAGGCAAGCCACAAAAGATGCGGGACGAATTGCTGGTTTGGACGTCGTCAGAATAATAAATGAACCTACTGCAGCTTCTTTGGCTTATGGATTAGACAAGGGTGATAGAGAAGAAAAAATCCTAGTTTTCGACTTGGGTGGGGGAACACTAGATGTCACTATAATGGAATTTGGAAACAAAGTTTTTGAAGTGAAAGCAACCTCAGGAGATACCCAACTTGGTGGAACAGATATGGACAATGCAATCGTAGATTATCTTGTTTCGGAATTTCGCAGGCAGACAGGAGTTGACTTAGCTTCCGATAAACAGGCGCTAGCTCGACTTCGCGAGGCAGCAGAAAAAGCAAAGATAGAGTTATCTTCTGTATACGAATCTACAATCAATCTACCATTCTTGAGTGCAAACGCTTCAGGCCCTCTACACTTTACATATACCTTAACACGAGCAAAACTAGAGGAACTTGTTTACCCAATAATAGAAAGATGCAGAAAACCCGTTGAACGTGCTTTAGCTGATGCAAAAATGAATAGTAGCGACATAACCAAAGTAATTTTGGTTGGTGGACCTACCAGAATGCCAATCGTCCAGGAATTTGTCAAAAAGGTTGTTGGTAGAATGCCCGAGCGAGGGGTCGATCCTATGGAGTGCGTTGCAATTGGAGCAGCAATCCAGGGCGGAGTTTTGGCAGGAGAAGTAAAAGACTTACTTTTGCTTGACGTTACTCCACTCTCACTCGGAATAGAGACTTTGGGAGGCGTGTTTACGAAACTTATTGAGCGAAATACCACTATTCCTACCAGAAAATCACAAATTTTTACAACTGCAGCAGATAATCAGACATCAGTGGAAATCCACGTTCTGCAAGGCGAGAGAGCAATGGCTAAGGATAATATTGAGCTTGGAAGATTCTCTCTCATTGGGATACCTCCCGCGCCGCGTGGCGTTCCACAAATTGAGGTTACCTTCGATATTGATGTAAACGGTATATTGCATGTAAGTGCAAAAGATTTGGGAACAGGAAAAGAACAAAAGATCCAGATTACAGCGCCGCATAAAATGAGTGAAGAAGAAATCAAGAAAAAAATGGAGGAAGCAGAAAAATATGCTGATGTAGACAAAAGATTAAAAGAGGAAGCAGAATTGAAGAATGACGCAGAAGCTCTTCTTTACACAGCAGAAAAGACAATATCTGAATTTAAGGACAAAATAAAACCGGAAGAAGGAAAGAAGATCAGTGAAGCTATTGAGGACTTAAAAGACGCCTTAAAGTCAAATAACGTTGAAAGGATAAAAGAAAAAAGAGAGAATCTTTCAAGGGAACTTAATAAAATAGGGACAAAAATATATCAAGAAGCATCAGCACACCGGGCGGAATCTGAAAAAAGTGAAGACAGAACAGAAAATGAGAGAAAAAGCAAAAAAGAAGATGAAAGGGTTGTTGATGCGGATTACGAAAAAGTTGATGATAAAAAAAGTGGTTGAGCAGGACGGCCTGAGTGAATGTCATCTGTCAAGCGCGACTATTACGAGGTTTTGGGTATTCCCAAAAATGCCTCAAAAGAGGATATAAAAAAAGCCTACAGGAAACTTGCACTTGAATATCATCCAGATAGGAATAAGTCGCCTGATGCTGAAGAAAAGTTTAAGGAGATATCGGAAGCATATGCCGTATTATCTGATGACCACAAGAGAGCGGTATACGACCAGTATGGCCATGCTGGCTTTGACCAGCGTTTCTCACAGGAGGACATATTTAGAGGAGTTGATTTTGAGGAGATATTTAGAGAGTTTGGATTTGGGAGAGGGTTTGACGACATTTTCTCCTCCTTTTTTGGAAGTCAAGGGAGAAAAAGAAGAGCGGATATCGGCGCTGATTTACAATACGACCTAGAAATAACGCTGGAGGAAGCAGCACAGGGTGTTAAGAAAAAGATATCATTTTCCAGGTCAACCCTCTGTTCTTACTGTGAGGGCAGCGGTGCGAGAACAAAAAGGGATATTCTAGATTGCAGCTCCTGTGGTGGGAAGGGCTATGTACAAAGCTTTAGGCAGATTGGTCCTTTTGGAAATATTGTAACCACAACAACTTGTCAAAGATGCAGAGGTGAAGGAAGGGAAGTAACCTTTCCGTGCCAAAAATGCAACGGGAGAGGTACTCTGAAAAAAGATGAAGATCTGGAAGTATCAATTCCTAAGGGAATCGAAAGTGGGACACACCTTCGGCTGAGTAGGTTAGGCGAATTTGGAAAGGATGGGTATGGTGATCTCTACATTACGGTCTATATAAAAGAGCATCCACTATTTAAGCGAGAAGGGAAGGACCTATATATGGATATACCAATCTCTTTCGCTCAGGCAGGACTGGGTGATATTATCCAAGTCCCGACGATCGGAGGCGGGAAGATGAAACTAAAAATCCCTCCGGGGACTCAGACCCATACTTTCTTTAGAATTAAAGGTGAAGGCATGCCTGAGTTAAAAGGAAACAGAAGAGGGGACTTATACGTAAGAGTTGTAGTCCAAACACCAACAAATCTAACTTCTGAAGAAAAGGAAGCTTTAAGAAAACTTGGAAGAGTGGAACCAAAGAAGAATTTCTTTGAAGCCATTTTTGGTTGATGATTTAATTGATAAATAAAAACAGAGAGTATTATTCAAAAAAAGGGAAGAAGATTTATGCGGATTTCCTAACCTTTGCGAGTTCCGATACGGCTATTGCAAAATGCACTGCAAAACATTTTTTGCAGAGTTTCAAAGCAAAGACAAAAAAATATTCAATAGCAGAATTTGGTGTTGGGAATGGAAATTTTGCATATCAGTTTTTGGATTATATTACCAAAAAGAGAGCAGACCTTGACATTTCATATTCCCTTTTTGACTTTTCTAAACAAATGTTAAAAGATGCACAAAAAAGGCTCCTTAGATTTAAAAAATTGTGTAATCTCATAGTTTTTGATGCCGAAAGGGATAAGCTAGAAAATTTCAAATTTGATTTTGTTGTAATGAACGAACTAATTTCCGATTTAAAAGTAGAGCTTCATTCCAAAAATTGTTTACCTCGAGATAGAAAAAAAAGAGAGATAGTCCTGAAGTTTCTTGATCGACTAGAAGATAACCGTAAAATACCATTTAATTTTAAAGCCTGTAATTTTTTGACCAATATTTTTGCAAATTTAAATTCAAATGGGTTCATCCACGTATTTGATTATGGCTTTTATCATCGCTCCGATATCTTAGATTGCGATATCGATATATGGAATTCATTTATTTGTAGGGAATACGGCCAGCAGATAACATGCGATGTCAATTTTCCTCTTCTGACTGCAATAATGAAGGCCCAGGGGGGGATATGTAAAATAGAGAAGCAACGCAGATTTATAGAAAGATTTATAGGTCATAACGTTAGAGTAAAAGAAAAAAAGGATGGGCTTTATTATATAAAATCTTATGACAATATTATTGAGGATGACGACTTTTATCATCTCCAAATAAAAAAACCATAGATGCGTTGATGTCTTGATTGGTGTTACAAAATGATCTCAAACTTTAGGATTCTTAAATTTCATACCTTCAATGTTATAGACTCTTTCTTAGTAGCAGCCTTTACTGTACTGGTGCCGCTTTCACTTAACGCAAGAAACATAGATCTCGTTTCGATAGGCTGGATAGTTGCATTATTGCCTCTTATTTTTACAGTATCAAGAGTCATCTTTGCTTCAATTGCAGATGGAATCGGTACTAAACCATTTTTTATTTTCAATGCTGCAGCAGGCACGGTAGCCTCATTCTTGTATATGAATGCTACAAACATCGTATCTTATAGTGCAGGTCGAATTTTGGAAGGTCTCAGAGGAGGCGCCATTTGGGCAGTAAACCGACTCGAAGCGATGAAGCTTACCCAAGAGAAAAGGGTAGAAGATGAGTTTGCAAGACTCGCATCCACAAGGCTTTTTGCTTTTGGTGCAGGAACAATAATATCTGGATTCGTTGTTTTCTATATAGGTTTTGAGCTTACATTTATGTTTCTTGGTATCCTCTCGTTTATACTCTTTTTGTTAAGTTTTTCTCTAGGTACTAGCAGACTTTTCAGGGAAGATGTAAATAAAATTGTTGAAAGACTTGACTTGCGAAAAAAAAGTGCTAGACTATGGAAGATGGCTATCTATATGCTCCCGGCAATGCCCGCAACCTCACTTCCTTTAGGCTTTCTGCTACCACTTTACTTAAATAAAATGAACTTTAATTATAGCCAAATCGGAGTTTTGATTGGAGCTTACTATTTAATTTCTTCTTTTGCTTTTCCTATTACAAAGAAAGCAGGATTACCCATAAAGCGATTAGCACTCTTATGCTTTGCTTTCTTTTCAGTTGGAGTACTCTTACTTTCTTTTAAAAAAAGTATATGGCTTGGGGTCGGAATGATGGCTTTTGGTGATGGTCTAGGCTCCATTTTGTGGGAAAGATTTATAGTTAAAGGAACTTACCGATCAAAAACTGCTGCAACCGATGTTGGTCTTTTACATGTGCCTGCCCATCTTGCTACAACCTTTTTCCTTGCCGTTTCAGGTTATTTAGTCGAATCACTCGGTTTTATAAACAGTTTTTATATTTGTGCTCTACTTATGGGCATATACTGTTTTTTTGCTGCTAAAGAATTATACTAGAAGGTATTCAGTATGAGAGAACTTAGAAAGCTTACACGGTTTGAAAGGACGGTGTTGTTAGAATGCTTGAAGATACCGAAAGGTGAGGTTAGAACCTACATGGACATAGCCAAAAGTATCGGAAGAAATAAAGCATGCCGCGCTGTCGGAAATGCCTTATCTAAAAATCCCTTTCCCCTACTTATCCCCTGTCACCGCGTAATTAAATCTAATGGCAAAGTTGGAGGGTACTTAGGAAAGAGTGATGAGACTCAAAAAAAGAGATTACTGAAAAAAGAGGGCTGGAGAGGATAAATAATTTTAATTATCAAAGCGTCTGATTCTGAAAAGAGTTATTTTTGCTGATTTCTGCTACTCCAACTACCTTTTCTCCTTCTTCCAAACGCATAATTCTTACACCTGCAGTATTTCTTCCAATTATTGGGATGTTAGAAACAGGAACTCGAATAACCTTCCCCCTTGAAGAGACAAGAATAATCTCATCTTCATCTGAAACTGTTCTTATATCTATGACGTATCCGTTTCGTCCAGCTGTTTTGATATTAAATACCCCATAACCTCCTCGTTTTTGTAATCTATATTCTGAAACAAGTGTCCTTTTTCCATAACCATTTTCTGTTACAGATAGGAGTGTTGGCTTGTCGTTTAATGCCATGCCGATTACTGCGTCATCTTTTTCAAGGCGTATTCCAATTACTCCCTGTCCTGTTCGCCCTATCTCCCTTATCTCATCTTCTACAAATCTTATTGCATAGCCCTTTTTTGTTCCAAGTATTATCTCAGCTTTTCCGTAAGTCTTTTTTGCTGATATTAGCTTATCCCCCTCTTTAAGGTTGATTGCTATTATCCCCCCTTTCCTTGGTTTGGAATAGTCCATTATATCGCTTCTTTTAACTATTCCTCTCTCTGTTACCATAATAATATACTCGCCTTCCTTAAATTCTCGGACAGGCATACATGCAGTTGTTCTGTCATCCTCTATTTGAAGGAGGTTTACTATAGCACGCCCCAAAGAGTAACGGTTGCCTGAGGGTATTTTGTAAACCTTCAACCAGTGCACCATACCCTTTTTCGTAAAAAACAAAAGGTTGTCATGTGTTGATGCAATTATGATATCCTTTACTATATCCTCCTCCTTCACTTCCACTCCAATTATCCCTTTCCCTCCCCGTTTCTGGAGTTTATACTCGGAGAGCGAAATTCGTTTGATGTAGTTCGAATTAGTTATTATTATTGCAACTTGTTCATCTGGAACAAGGTCTTCAATATCCAAATCGCCCTCAAACTCAACTATCTTAGTTCTTCGTACATCGCCATACTTTTTCTTCATATCTATTGATTCTTCTTTGACTATTTGTAAAATCTTTTTTTCATCTTCCAAAATTGAAGTCAACCAAGCTATGTTTTTCTGAAGTTCTAGATGCTCTTCAATAATTTTCTCATGTTCAAGTGAAGTGAGACGCGAAAGCTTCATTTCTAGTATTGCTTGAGCTTGTTTGTCGGAGAGATGAAATTCTTTTTCAAGCAATTCCTTTGCTGATGTGGGGCTAGTTGATGACTTTATAATTTTGACAACTGAGTCTATATTCTCAATTGCCACTTTTAGTCCTTCCAATATATGTGTTCTTTCCTGAGCAGCTTTTAATTCAAAAGTAGACCTTTTTCTGATTACTTCTACACGATGAAGAATAAAACATTTGAGCATTTGCGGAACTGAAAGCACTTCTGGTTTTCCATTTACCAAAGCAAGATTAATTGCTCCAAAAGTAGTTTCAAGAGAACTGTGAGCATAAAGATAGTTTAATACTATGCGAGGGTCAGCACTACGCTTTAACTCTATCTCGATACAAAGACCTTCTTTATCTGACCTGTCATATATACCTCCAATCCCCTCTATTTTCTTTTCGTTTACTAGATTAGCTATCTCTTCTATAAGCTGAGCCTTTTGAATTTGATAAGGAATTTGAGTAATCTTGATTACACGCCTTCCATTTTTATCATCTTCAACTATGTCCGCCACTGCTCGTAATCGTATTAAACCTCTCCCAGTGGCAAATGAAGCTGCACAGCCGCCTCTTCCCAAAATTATTCCGCCTGTTGGAAAATCAGGTCCAGGTATAATCTGGATTAGTTCTTCGTTGGGTATATTAGGGTTGTCTATCAGTGCGCAGATTGCGTCTACAACCTCACACAGATTATATGGGGGAATGTTGGTAGCCATGCCGACAGCTATGCCCGAAGAACCGTTAATAAGAAGGTTAGGTATCTTTGCTGGAAGTACGGTTGGTTCTTTTAAGGTTGCATCAAAATTTGGCTGAAATAAGACTGTGTCTTTTTCTATGTCAGAAAGCATCTCCTCAGCTATTTTTGCCATTCTTGCTTCTGTATACCTCATTGCAGCCGCGTTATCGCCATCAATGCTTCCAAAGTTTCCTTGACCATCAATAAGTGGATATCTAAGATTGAAGTCTTGTGCCATACGAACTAAGGTTTCATATATCGCCACATCTCCATGTGGATGGTATTTACCAAGAACTTCTCCTACAACGCGCGCTGATTTTTTATAGGGCTTATCATGAGTCATCCCGAGTTCATACATAGCATACAATATGCGCCTATGAACGGGTTTTAACCCATCTCTAATGTCAGGAAGAGCTCTACCCACGATTACGCTCATGGCATAATCCATATAAGACTCTTCCATTTCTTTTTCGATTGGGCGAACGCTAATTACATCTCCACTCATACCAATCCGACTCACTAAACATCGAGATTCTTAACCAAAAGTGCATGCTCCTCTATAAACCTCCTTCTTGGATCTACAACTTCACCCATTAGTATTGTGAACAATTCGTCAGCTTTTATAGCATCCTCAATTGTTACTCTGTGCAGAATTCTATTTTTTGGATTCATAGTTGTTTCCCAAAGTTGTTGAGGGTTCATCTCACCAAGGCCCTTGTATCTTTGAATTGAGAGTCCCTCGTTTCCGAGTTCTCGGAATATTTCTTCTTTTTCAGCTTCAGAATAAGCGTACTTTTCAACCTTACCTTTCTTGATTTTGTATAAGGGGGGGTTCGCTATGTAAACGTGCCCCCTTTCTACTAATGTTTTCATCTGCCGATAAAAAAAAGTAAGAAGGAGAGTACGTATATGTGCACCATCAACATCGGCATCCGTCATAATTATTATTTTATGATAGCGAAGTTTTGTTATATCAAACTCTTCTCCAAAATTTGTACCAAGCGCAGTTATGAGGTTACGTATTTCTTGATTTGAAAGTATCCTATTAATCTGACTTTTTTCTACGTTTAATATTTTACCACGAAGGGGTAGTATTGCTTGAAAACGCCGATCACGTCCCTGCTTTGCGCTTCCACCTGCAGAATCTCCTTCCACTATAAACAATTCTGATTTTGTCGGGTCGCGTTCTGAACAGTCAGCTAACTTTCCTGGAAGTAATGAACTTTCAAGTGCACTTTTCCGTCTTATTAGTTCGCGAGCTTTTTGAGAGGCTTCCCTTGCTTCCATTGCAGAAATAGCTTTTGTTATGATAGCACGCGCGTCAACAGGATTTTCTTCGAAATATCTTTTAAGAGATTCAAAAACGACAGATTCTACAATTCCCCTAACTTCAGTGTTCCCTAACTTTGTTTTAGTTTGTCCTTCAAATTGCGGATTTGGGAGTTTTACAGATACGATAGCGGAAAGACCTTCCTTAAGGTCGTCTCCTGAAAGCCTAATGTTTCCTTTTAAGATATTGTTTTCTTTAATATAGTCGTTTATTACACGTGTAAGCGCAGTCTTGAAGCCTACAAGATGAAAACCGCCTTCTTGAGTATTTATATTATTTGCAAAAGTATAGATGTTTTCGTTATATGTGGCCGTGTATTGGATTGCAACCTCAACGAAAATACCTTTTTCTAACTTCTCAAGATATATAATAGGATGGAGTGGTTCTTTATTTCGGTTTATGTATTCTACAAAAGCCTTTATTCCGCCTTCGAATTTGAAAACGTCCGTTTTCGGGCTAGCCGGAGATCTCTCGTCAGACAGCTCTATAGTTACTCCTTTATTAAGGAAAGCTAACTCTTTCAGTCTATTTTCAAGTATCTCGTAAGAAAATTCTGAAACAGAAAAAATCTCATTATCTGGCTTAAATAAGATAGTCGTTCCTGTATCGTCAGCCTTTCCTATTTCCTTTGCATCTCCCAATTTTTTTCCCTTTGAGCATTCGAAAAAATACAGTTTTCCATCCCTCTTTACAAACATCTGGAATTTTTCAGAGAGCGCATTTACAACAGAAAGACCTACACCATGCAGCCCTCCGGAAATTTTGTATGTTTTGTTGTCAAACTTTCCTCCGGCATGGAGAGCTGTACATACAACCTCCATTGCACTTTTATTTGTCTTGGGATGTATATCGGTAGGTATCCCTCTCCCATTGTCCGATATTTCAATTTCGTTATTTGGAAGTAAACGCACTCTAATTTTAGTGCAAAAACCCGCTTGGGCTTCATCTATGGCATTGTCAATAACTTCGTATGCAAGATGATGAAAGCCGCGAGTTCCAGTATCACCAACATACATCGCTGGCCGTTTTCTAACTGCCTCTAAATCTTCTAGGATCTGTATATGTTCAGCTCGATAATCGCTATTAATATGAAGCGAGCTTTCAACCATTTTTAAACACACCTAATAATAGCTGTATGATTTTCAGATATATCATATCCCGTTTTTTTCTCCTGGTCGTTTTATCTCGTAAATCACTCAAAAATATTTCAAAGTTATAGTATATAAACTTACCTTTTTTCTTCAGTAATTTTAATGACCGCATCCCCCTAATGATGTTGTCTGAAAAGTTATAAAAACAGGTTATCCGGCCTTAAGCAAATATAACAGTGTACCGCCCGAAAAACAACAGAGGAGATGTTGGCGCCTGCCTTTTTCTTCTCCGTATCATTTATCTAAAAAGAGACTTAAGTATTTAAACAACAAATTAAACCAATCTAACGCATGCTTCAAAACCAATTTAGTCTAAGGGACCCACAACCGAAATATGAAAAGATTAAAGAATATATCCTACGAGGTAGCTACAAAAAACCCAAAGCCGTTTTTCTTTTGACTCCTCATGCAAATGAGCAGAAAGCAGTTTTTCCTTTCAGAGACGCTTTGGCAACAGAATTAAGAAAAAGGGGCATCGTTGTAAAAAAGTTTTATAGCCTTGATACGATAACAAACCCCTGGAAAATAAGAAAAAGAATCGGAATGGCTACGGGCGACTCTATTTCCTATTGCAATTATATCCTTACTCTTCAAGATTATTATTCTCGCATTAAATTCTCGTATACGCTTCTTTACCGCACTCCCAAAAAATCAGCAATAGCGCTTGAACTTCATGCATATGACATAAAAAAAGCTGGCGAGATCTCTGGGGAGTTAGAGTGGGTAAGGCGTTTAAGAGACACACATGTATTTGCAATAAAAGATGCTTACCTTTTTCTGAAAGAACAGACCAGAAAAGTAATTGACCTTATTGAGCAGAATATAAAAGAAGTAAGAAGAATAGCCTCGCTAGTGCCGATTAATGTTGACTCAATCATTCATTATCTTGAGAGGATCTTCCCACAACTCAAAAAATTTAATAGACATTTTTTGATCGTTGAAATACCAGCCACGACTGTTTTTTTGCTGAACAAAAATTCACCTTATCATTCTTTTTTTATTGATGGTCATCGCTTAACTGACGTGTTAACTGAGTTTGAAAATAATTATTGCGTTTTTGATAGGCGAAGTATGGGTTTTACGGCCAAAGAAATAAAAGCTGTTGCTGATATACTTCTTCTTCCTGCACTAAGAATTAAAAGAGACTAAGTGAAGTAAATTGGGGGGAACATGATAAAAGGTTCAAGTCTCTTAAAGAGAGGTCTCGCTCAAATGCTAAAAGGCGGGGTAATAATGGATGTAGTCAGCGCAGAACAAGCAAAGATTGCTGAGAGTGCTGGCGCAGTCTCAGTTATGGCACTGGAACGTGTACCGGCCGATATAAGAGCTGAGGGCGGCGTTGCAAGGATGGCTGATCCCTTGAAAATCAAAGAGATTAAAAGCGCCGTTACCATCCCTGTGATGGCAAAGGTGAGGATCGGGCATTTCGTTGAGGCACAAATCCTTGAAGCATTAGGAGTAGATTTTATAGATGAAAGTGAAGTTTTGACACCTGCGGATAATGAAAATCACATAGACAAGAAAAACTTTAGTGTTCCATTTGTATGCGGTGCAAGAAATTTAGGAGAAGCTCTTAGGCGCATTGAAGAGGGAGCGGCAATGATAAGAACAAAAGGCGAAGCTGGGACGGGCAATATCGTTGAAGCGGTTAAACATATTTTGACTATAAAAAAGGAAATATCACTGTTAAAAAATATGGATAAAGGTGAATTGGCAAAATACTCAAAAGAGGAGAATGTGAGTCTGGAATTAATTATGGAGACACGAGACTTAGGACGACTACCTGTAGTTAATTTTGCTGCAGGAGGAATCGCAACGCCGGCAGATGCAGCATTATGTATGCAATTAGGCTGTGATGGCGTATTTGTTGGAAGCGGAATCTTCAAATCTTCAGAACCAAAGAGGATGGCGGATGCAATTGTTGAGGCCGTTGCACATTTTGAAGATAAAGAATTACTTGCAAGAGTTTCTGAAGGGTTAGGAACACCAATGAAGGGAATTGATATTGAAGAATTAGAGGGACATCAAAGAATGGCAACAAGAGGAATCTGAACCGAAACTTGTTTTTGCGGCTATAAGAAAAGGAAGAACTATTTATCCTTTCATCAGAACAGCGATATAATCAAATCAATCAGGTCAGATATCAAGGGAATGCGGAAATCTCTACTTTCAACATCGGCGGGCATAATTTTTTCTGAACCCTGTTCTCTTTCGGAGTTATTTTGATTGTTGCTCATCATAGTTCGGTTAGTCTCTTGAGCTGGAAGTGAGACTTGCTCCATTTTTTCATTTGTTTCTTTGTAAGACTTGGATAGATTAAAGGTTCTACTTCTTCTTTTTGCTTCTTCTGCAATTTTCTCAACATGCTCATCGACTTCTATAATAGGCAAGCTCTCTATCTCGAATTTCTCAATAAGTCGCTTTGCTTTTATTAAAGAAACGATGTCATAATTCACAGGATGGCATATTTGATATACACTAAAAATGCCGTTTGTTGTTATGTTTGTTGCAACTCTATTTATCTCTAAAAGAATTGATTTAACAGCTAAGAAATTTTCTTTTGATTGGTTTTCTGAAAATCTTTCAATAATCATCTCAGCATCTCGGGTTAGATATTCGAGGTTTTTAGTTCTATTTTCAAAATAAACAATAAGGTCTATAAATTCCCAGCCGACACCTTGAGCAAGTGGACTACAAATCGGAGTAAAGCATGACTTAAAGCACGATTCCCGATCCGAACAGGGATAGAGATCAGTTCCAAGATATTTTTTGCATCTGGATTCGCCAGGCTCGCGGCTTTTTGAAAACGAGATGATGAACTCTTTAAGCTTTTGAGTTTCATTTGGTGGGATTTTTTTAAACCCTTTCAAAATATAATATTCAAATAAAACATCCCTTATTTCGGATTCATTTTGTACAATTACGAAACTTGAAGGAGAATCTATTATCTTTTTGACAATCAAATTTTGTGTACCATTAATAACTACAAAATAATAAACCGAATAATTCCTTGTTAATTTAAAATCCTCGATGCTGAAGAGCTCATTATCAGTGAGGTAACTAGCGATAAAAAGGTCTAGATATTCATCACCTTTTGAAAACGCTAAAGCTGATGGTAATGATGCAGTAAGAAGTAAAATAAACATCAGATTAATCATTTTGACCGCCGCCTTATCTTTCTTATTATAATGACGTAGAGAATATAAGAAGTCCCTATAATTATTAATGCTCCACCTGCCAAATAATAAAGTAGTTCTAAATGAGATGAGAAGATAGATGGCTTATTAGTTTCTTTTATTTCCACAGTCCTAGCTTTATCACGGCTCTTATTGAGAGACTGCGTTTGTAGACGTGACATCTCGGGTTCTGGTACTTTAAATACCGTAACATTGACCGGTTTGGCATTTTTCACACCCGGTGAATAAAATGTGTAGACCCCTGGATAAGTAGGCATATATTGTACCATGCCACTATTATCAGTCGTTAGATACTCTGCTCTTCTAAGAGGAGAAACAACTACTATCGTTGCATCTGGTGCAGGACTACCATTACTCTTACTAACAAAAAGAGTTATCTTTTCGTTTAGAGCTGCAAGAGCCGGTGCATGTAAAAGTAACGTCTCGTTAATGGTCTTATTTTGGTCGTTGCTCAAAAGAATTATTTTAGAGGCAAAATCTCTTGTTTTATATACTTTACCCAAAATGCTGTACTTTATTTCTATTGATTCTTGTGGAGAGAGAGTGAGAAACTTCCACTTTGCTATTATACTGCCATTCTCTATCACATCCGGCAATATGTCAAAATACACTTTTTCTTTGCTGTCGGCTGCTAGGGACGGTATAACCTCAACCACCTCAAAATTTTCAATCGGCTCTGTATCGTTGTTTTGGATAAACAAAGAAAAATGTGTAATATTATTAAATGCGTCTACACTAGTCGAGCGCCTAAAATAATAGGTCTTTAACCCGCTGCTTATATTTTGAGATATAAACGAAGCTCCGCTGCCACCGCTGGCCGAAGGACTACCTGCAGATGAACCTCCTATGCTACTGCCTCCCCCACCTCCACCACTACCGCTGCTTGATGACGAACTTGGGGCATTCTCACACAAGTAAGTGTTTTGGCTACAAAAACCACTTACGCACGTCTGATTATAAAGACAGGAATAACCGTTCTGGACCTTTCCACCTATTGTCCATTCTGAATATGAAGTTGTATTTATCCAGACATAATTATTATTAACGTCAACGCCAGCTACGGGTTCTTCGTATTTTATCCATGATGAGTTAATGGTATTATATTTAAATGGTCTTAAAGTCGCCTCAGAGATTCCAAGACTATCCACTTCGGTCTGATTATATGATATCCGCAACTGAGAATCCAAAAGTGAATTGATAACATTATCGCTTGTCGTGATGAACACAAAAATATCTAATCCTTTTTCATAAATATTACTCGTATTCAGATTATTAGCTGATAAGCTACTAAAGGATATATTTATTTCCCCCTCCACAATGGTGGCATTTGTCACTAATATTATGCTTAAGTTTGTCTCTGTTGAATTTAATTGATAGGAAGAATTCTCAGTTATATTAAGGCGGTTGATTTTAGTTGTAACAAAACGATATATTGAACTTAAAAGATGATTACTTGCTAAATCAGAGATTTTTACCTGTACATAATACATCGAGGATGGGACAAGTGAAGATAGTGTGATGTTCTTTGTTGTCGTTTGCGCCGTATCGTTACTTGTATTTAAAAGAGCATTTTGTGAAAAACCATATAATACGGTCGCATTAACAGGTTCGGATGAGACTAATGCAATAGTTGTGCTTTCGTTGGTTATGTTCCAGATATATAGGAGACGGATATTGGGCGGTAGAGTGTCAACATGTACTGAATTAGTAGCTGTTTTATTTGTGTTGTCTGCATAGTCCGTCATATAAGCAGAATAAGAATACTCCCCATCTATTAGGTTAGTTAAATTGATGTACCAAAGAGTACCAACTCCATTCATAGTATAATTTGTCCCATTCCACTCCAAAGTCGCATTTTTGATTGGTTCATTAACTGAAAGATTGATAAAAACATAAGTTAGATTCTGGTAATGACCATCGGACGGCGTAGGAGAGACAAATAATCCTCTAGGTTTAGTGAGATCTATGTGAACTTTGCGCTCTTCTGATGAGACCCATTGATTGCGGGCAGAGTGATTGGCTAAGACTCTGTATGAATATTCTCCCTCTCCCAAATCAGATTTGTTAATCCAATAATATCCGTTATTGGAGTTTACAGTTTCATTTATGCTATAATTCCATTCAAGTAAAATTTTATCAGAGAAACCTGAGATAGTAAAGTTAATTACTACTGAATTAGCTGAAACGTTCGACGCATTTTGGGGAGTGGGTGCCAAAAAGGTAATGTTCATATCGCTCATCTGCACATATAGTATATTTGTGCCGGTAGTATTTGAATTTCCCCCAAAATCGTGTCCTACAACATAATATGTATAGTTTCCATCAAAAAGAACAGTGATATTATAGTACCATCCAGTGCCCGTATTATTCGTCATGTTATATTCTGTTCCATTAAAGTAAAGACTTACGCGCTCTAAAGTTTCGGAGGAAGTTATGTTTATAATAAAGGAAGAATTTTGAGAGTATGAATTGTTAAGCGGAGTCCTATCTACAAATGATATCACTGGCGCTATTGTATCTATCCTCAATCTTCTTGTTTCGGATACGTTCCACAAACCCGTACCCGAGGAGTTAGCATAAACTCTGTAGGTGTAGTTTTCATCTGACAAGGAGGATATAGTGGTTCCAAAAGTTGGAAAGGTTCCATTCATTGTTAAATTTGAAGAAAGGTTCCATTCAAGTAAGACTACCGAAGCTGAGGGTGAAGAAAAAGTAACATTTATTTCAACCCAGGTCTTATTTATGACTGAATTGTCATCTGGTGTTGGAGAAGAAAAATCAAAAATTGGATAGTTATCAACGATAATATTCCGTGTTTCGCTAGAGTTGATGTTTCCGTTTAAATCGATTACATAAATTTTATAGGGATACGTTCCACTCGATAGATTAGTTTTATTTATATACGCATAAAATGACTTTGTATTTGTTGAGTTAATAAGAGACTCATTTGAACCGGCCCATTCTATAATAGCGGAGGAATAGTTCTCATTAATGCTTATGTTGATGAATACATTTGAGCCATTTATAGTAACATTGTTGGCAGGTGTTGGCTCAACAAAAAAAATGGTTGGCTTAATAGAATCAGCACGAATCAAAGCTTCAAAGACGCTTATCCTCGGGTAAACTGTCCCATTCCAAGGGTCCGTTACGTTTTTTCCGCTTGCTTTTAGAGTATTTTTTATTTCAATTGGTGTTGCGTTTCCACGTTGTAACGAGATGAACTGTTTTATAAGAGCTGCGGCTCCTGCAGCCATTGGAGCTGCCATCGATGTTCCGCCCATTGTAACCGTTGTTCCATCATAATCTACAGACGTTATAAGTGCACCTGCTGCAAGTAAGTCAAGATTTGGCCCCCTGTTGGTAAAGCATGTTAATCTGTCCGGTGATGTTGTAGCATCTACACAGTTGCTCCAGGCAACACCTCCAACGTCGGCATCGTAAACCGCCCCAACGGAGATAACGGATGGATCACAAGCAGGATGAGAAATGCCTGTCGAATGGTTTTCGTTTCCACTTGCTGCAAAGATAGCAATTCCTGCATTCGTGGCAGAAGAAAACAGAGAAGTATTGAAAGTAGGACAGGTATCTTCGGTATATCTACCACCATCCCCCAAACTCATAGATATGACTGAAATGTTATAGATAGACTTGTTTGAAATGCACCATTCAACAGCCAATGCTACATCAGAAAAATAACCTTGTCCGTTTCTGTTAAGAACTTTTAATGCAACTATTTCAGCTTCTGGTGCAACACCTCGAACCGACCCATTTGCCGCAATAATGCCTGCAACATGGGAACCATGCCCATTATCATCCGTTGGGTCGTTGGTCCTATTCACAAAATTCCAGCCACCCCTAACCTTACTGCAATTTCCACTAAAAAACTCACCAGAAGTGCAATTTCCAAAGCTTTCGTGATTATAGGCTATTCCTGTATCAATTACACATACCGCCTGTCCTTTTCCTGTTATATTTTGCCCACCCACATAAAGATTATAGGCAGGAGTAACGTTTTGAAGTGGGAGAGCCTCTTGTAGGCTGATATATACCGGCCTATCATAAATAATCCGTTTTACTAAGGGGTTTCTTTCGAGCTCCAATAATTGCTGGCGCGTGACTTCTCCGGCAAATGCATTGAAATATTTATATCTTGCCTTAAGGGGAAATGAACGAAGTGAAGATATCACTTTTTCTTGTGCAAGCGAGTATTCTCTTTGTTTTTGTACAACGTTGGGCGAATAGAGTCCATATTGGCCTATAATCTCAGAAACCGGCTCTGAATCATTTAATAGTACAATTACTCTTATGCTCCCCTCCCCATTCAGTTTTTCTAGAACAGTTGCGTCGATTTTTTCCTCTCTTAGATTCTCATTTAATAATAAAGGCCCTGCAAGAAGTATCTGAAGAAGAAAGAAGATGAAATAGAGGAATGCTAACCCCTTAAATGACATAATCAAGTCTATACAAAAGCTCTTTAAATCACTTTCTCTGAATATACTATGATGAGACAAAGGATAGGGGTGCTTTCATTTCATGGCGACGTAGCAGAGCATAAAGTTTCGCTACTTGAAGCTGGAAAAAAGGAAAAAATTGACCTTCATATAGTAGATGTTAGAAATAGAGAAGACCTAATTGATTTAGACGGCTTAATAATTCCAGGCGGAGAGAGCACGACCATAAGTAAACTTATCTCTTCTCAAGATATGTGGGAAGATATAAAAAAGATAAGAAAAATATTTGGAACATGCGCAGGGGCTATCTTACTTGCAAAGAAAGTAAATGGAGCTACAAGCGAGCAGAGATTTTTGGAACTTATGGACATAGAGGTCTCAAGAAACGCTTATGGTCCACAAATAGAATCTTTTGAGGATGAAATAGAAACAACCATAGGAAAAGTCAGAGCCGTTTTTATTCGAGCTCCTTTATTTGAAAGGTGGTGGGGAAACTGCGAAGTTTTGGGGTTTTTTGACAATCGTCCTGTAGCAATAAAAGAAAGATGCAAAAATCAAGTATTTCTTGCTTTGGCTTTTCATCCTGAACTTAGCGGCGAAACAATATTTCATCAATATTTCTTACGACTCTAAAAATCCAAAAACCATATTATAACTTTTTACCTGAAAAACAACTTTTGCATATGTCGGTTCGCATACATAAATCACAAGCAGGTGATAGACACCACCTGCAAGTTTTAGTTGCAACGTTCCCACAAATTGAGCATATACCAGGACGAATCATAGAAGCATTCCCCATCCAGCAAGACGCCACCTTTGGTTTATTCTTCTACAAACTGCAAGTTTTACATCTTTATCAACACATATACCTCTCTTTAGTTTTAGCTCAATATTTTTGCCCTTTTGCTTTGTGATAACGCCAATTGTTGTTGCGGTTCCTGCACAGATTACAAGCGGTTCTTGGGGCTTTAATGGCTGTGATTGTATGTCTGATCTGTTTAAAACGTTAAATTCCATAGTAAGCTCATCTAAAACGGGCGGCAGTTCACCTGGTCTTCCAACCACATTACCAACAAGCCCATCTCCCTTAGTTAGAGAGGGATCAATCAGCGTCTCGAAAGCCACAAGTCCTCCTGGATATGCTTTTTCAACTCTTTCATTACCTACGTTTATGCCCACAATCTTAAGTATAATTGGAACCGTGATCTCTTTATCCTTTGTTTTCTTTGTGATTCCAGGCCTAAGCTCAATTTCGTCGCCAACCTCAAACTTTCCCTGTAAAATAGAGCCACCAATTACTCCACCCCTTAGCTCTGTTATTGGTGTTCCCGGCCTATTAACATCAAATGAACGAGTTATGTACATTCTGGGCGAGAGTTCCTGATTCCTTGTTGGGGTAGGAATAGTCTTCTCAATAGCCTCAACAAGAGCATCTATATTCATTTCATAATTTGCAGAAGTCGGGATAATGGGGGCGTTTTCCGCTATCGTGCCTTTTAGAAACTCTCGTATCTCTTTATAGTTTGCTAAAGCCTGTTCCCGGCTTACCAAGTCAATCTTATTTTGGACAACGACTATATTCTTTATTCCAAGGATATTTAGGACAAGAAGATGTTCGTATGTTTGGGGTTGAGGACACTTTTCGTTAGCAGCTATTACTAAAATTGCCCCGTCAATTATACTTGAAGCTGCAATAGCAGTTGTCATCAAAGTCTCATGTCCGGGTGCATCAAGAAATGAAACGACGCGTGAAATTTCTGCTCCTTTGGTCTTCTTAAGAGAGTAAGTCGTTTTTTTTCTTGTAACTGTTTTGTAAAACGTTGCATCTGCATACCCTATTCTTATGCTGATACCTCTTTTGAGTTCTTCTGAGTGTTCCGAGGTCCACTTTCCAGTAAGTGCGCGAGTAAGGGATGTTTTTCCATGGTCTACATGACCAACAAGACCTATATTAACTTCTGCTTGCATCTCTCCACGTCCTCATTTCTTCTTTTTTGTTCCCGTGTTCTTTTCTTTTGTCTTCGATTTCTTTTCACTTACATTATCCTCGCTTTTTTTGAAAATCTCGCTGAGTG
Organism: Candidatus Anstonellales archaeon; assembly: GCA_038869735.1. Lineage (NCBI taxonomy): Archaea > Nanobdellati > Microcaldota > Candidatus Micrarchaeia > Candidatus Anstonellales > Candidatus Anstonellales archaeon. The sequence goes on from JAWCQO010000004.1 coordinate 81,788, forward strand.
GTTGTGGGCCTTCTTCAACAACTACAGTGTTAAGCTGTGCTATTTCAGCATCAACTTGGTTTCCATGGACTCTTTTTCTTTTTCTCTCACCCTTCTTAGTTGGACGAAAGCCCGGTCTATTTGAGATTAAAACTGCTGTTCTTCTTGAGCCGGAAACATCCCTTCTCATCGGAAAGCCTGAAGTATCGGAACCACCTGTTATCTTAAGTTTGTATCCGGATGCGCCGGCTATGCCACCGTCAAACTCATCTCCTATCTTCAACCCATAGAGAGCTGCTGCTTTTGCAGCATGCACCTCAACTTGATAAGATTGTCCACTTTTATGAGATATTACTATTTTCATAGTATCAATTCCTCCGTCTCCATGATCAATAAGAAAGTAGGTAAATTTAGATGGGCAAATTTTAAAAATGAAAGAGTAAAGTTGGTTCATCACAGAGCGGACTTTTGGTCTCTCTCCCCTTCTTTTAAATGATTATTCTTGTTACTCTTTTGGTGGTAAGATGAAAATAAATTTAGAAGGAGTAAGATTAGCTGAAATTGAAAAGATAGTCAGTCTCCTTAACGACAGGGGGTTTGAGCATCATCTGATTTTTGTAAAGTCAAAGGCTTATTTAGAAATAGCTCCCACGCGAGTGTTATCTAGTAGCAATAATACGCCATTGGATATATGTAATATAGAGTATATCTAAACGATACAATGTGGAAAAAACCAATTGAAATAGCTTTTCTTACTAGAGATTTTTGAAAATAAAAGGTTGCTGTTAATAAAACATTGGAGGGTTTTCTATCTCTTCCCAGATTGATTAAACTGTTATTACTCAAAATTTTTGCCAGCACGCCCGATAGCTGACGAAGAAGAAAAGCAAACGCCAAAACTCCAAAGATTGTGAGTTGTGTTCTGCAAAGGGAATAAAGAAGAGTATTAACTTCAGTTTAGCCAAAAAGGGCTGCAAGTCCCTCTGCAGTTGCTTCCTCTTTTTTACCTTCTTCTGCAACTTCCTTCTTTTTTTCTTCTTTTTCTCCTCCCTCCTTACTCCCAGAAGGGGAAGAAACCACAGGTACAGCTGCAGATTTTAGGAGTTCATCAAAGTTTAATCCAGCAACGGCTTCTGAGAGTACTTTTGCACGCGCCTCATCTACCTGAACACCTGCGGATGAAAGAACGGATATTATATTCTCTTTTGTGATTTCTTTGCCGGCACCGTGAAGTACCAGTACCGCATGAAGATATGGGTCTACTTTCATTTTAACAACCTCCAACCATATTTTTATTAGGCGTTTTTATTTTACTTGCGCTTGTTCAAAAACATTTGCTTCTCTAAATGCCTTTTGAAGCAGAAGTTGAATTGTAGCAGTTGAATAAACACCGCAGTTTAGCGAAAGATTTCTTGCTTGAAGTATGGTGTTTATCAATAAAATGTTTATATTATTATGTGTCGGATATCCGATATTTATAGAAAAGTTTGATGATTCAACAAAGGCACGTATGGTGTCCGACTGGAGAGTTGATGAATCAACATCTAACGTGTTATAGTCAAAGAGCACTCCTTCCTCATCAACTGCTGCTTCTATTCTTATTGCGGCTTCAAAAGGAAGAATGCCTAGCTTTTGGAGTGCCTTGGATACGGTGGGTGATATCTTCTCTCCTTTTTTAACCACTATCGATTCTTTTGCTATAACTATTTTACCCCCACGTATTTGGGCATTTATGTTCGCGCTTTTTAGTTCAGAGAGTGCTGGACCTGGAGGTAGATTTGTCTCACCCTCTAAAACCTTTATATCCTCTACTGCAATTTGGCCCGGTTTTGCAGCGATTTTTTCCTTATTATTCCTGAAATATTGAGCGATAGCGTATGGCGAAAGCGACGAAGAGAGAAAAAGGAGGGAAGGATTTTTCAAGAAGGGGATTAACTTCTCTCCATTTTTTGAGGTCTCCAATGCCCTTTTAATTACACTGTTTTTAGCCGCTATAAATTCTACCTTTCCTCTGAGCGCTTTTCTTGCTTTTTGGAGCAGTCGATCTGGGACGTTGTTTAGATTAACCAAACCAATTACCTTGGACGATTTTATCTTGGATGAAAGATCAGCAACCTTTTTTTTCTTTTTTATAATCGCCTGCCGCTCATTTTTGTTTTCCATCTCTTTTTTCATATTTACACCAGCGCACACTTGCCCATCGTGAGTTTCACGTATATCCGTTTTATGTTTTCGGAACCGACTTTTTCCGCAACTCGGCTATATACTGCTTCAGCATTTTCAACTAAATCATCGACGCTCATCTTTTCTGTTCCAATTGCACACTGAGCTACAGGCAGGTTTTTTCCTTTGCTTGCAATCTTTACGGTTCGCTTAGCAAGCTCAATCATTTCTGAAACCGATGCACCAATTATAGGTTTTGGAAGCTTTCCACGAGAGGCTAAGACCTGACCTAACGTCTTTCCGATTGTGACCATAAATGAAGGCTGTGCAAAGAAGACATATTCTCGTGCGAGCTTTTTAAGAGCTTTTTTGTTCTGCGCCATCTTAGTTATTTCAGAAGAACCCACAACCGTATCTGCTCCAGCGTTCTTTGCTTCTAGGGCCATTTGTTGCTCTGCAAAAACCCAGACTTTAGGCGTTTTGCCTCTGCCCTTTGGTAGTGCAACTTCAACATTTAGCCTATTATCCGGCTTGGAGAAATCAACATTTTTAAATGAGAAGATAATCTCAACTGATTGGGTAAAATTTCTTTTTCCTTTATCCAATAGAGCTTTTTCTATGGCTGCCTTAAATCTGTCTCTTTCTATCATGGTTTGTTTCCCTCCTGCTTAAAGCAGTTCGACGGGAAAAAAGCTATTTTGCAAAAGTAGCAATACATTGACAAATTGAACTATATAAGCATTTCGGAAACAGATTGGTAACTTATTGCTGGGCGTATTGAGTATCTGTTTTGGAAAAACGTTCTTTTTACTGATGACCTGTAAATGAAGAGAGTCTATGCTGATGCTTAAAATCTATAAGACCATAAGACTT
>JAWCQO010000005.1 GCA_038869735.1 Candidatus Anstonellales archaeon
CTCATCTCCAACTGAGGACGTTGAAGCGGCGGTAAAGTCCCAAAAGGAAGACGCCCGTCTGTGGTTTGGGGCTCCTGTTGGTTTTCCTTCTTTTGTTGCTTATCTGTTTGCGTGTTTGCTTCTCCTAAACGAGAGAGTTTCGGAGTTATTCTCTTGAAGAAGCTTCCATTAAGGCCAATGGCAAGGCCAACGCTGACCTGTCTATATGGACCAAGGACTTGTTTATTTGTTGTTTGCTCTTTTTCTTCTACTTTTTTCGACATATTCATATTTCAACACCTCGTTTATTATTTGGTTTAGGACATATCAGGTTAGAGCCAAAAGCAGGATTTTCAAGCCTTTGGCTCTTTTTTTCAGATACGTAGATGGGGGAGTAGGATTTCTGATGCAATGCCAAGCTGTTCGGCTTTTTCAAGAGCTCGAGAAATTGAAGTTCGTGAAACCCCAAAAATAGTTGCAAGCTCCCGAATTGTGTAGTAATCCGAGTATGCAACTCTAACTAGCTCGCGCATCTTCTCAGAACTAAATATGGACGGTCTTCCTCTCCGCCCAGAAGAAGATCTAAAACCGTTTTTCAAAACTTCTTGTTCAACTTTATTAATCTCAAAAGTGGAATTCTTTTTAGAATTAGATTTGTTTGTAGTTGCGACGCTATTCTTTCTCATAACCCAGGTGGCCCCACCACCCTTTCTCTGGGAGAACATACCACCGTTTTTGTCGGATGCCAAAACACCCGCCGTTCATCTTTTTTTCACCCCGTATTCAATTTTGTCTTGCTATTATGGACATTCTTATTAATAAAGGTTTGTCACAAAATTCTCTTCAAGTTTTTTCTTTTTAAGTAGGAGGTCGAGAATGAGGATGCCCAAAGAATTTTAGATGCCCCTTTACAAACTCAAAGAAGTTTTTGGTGTCGAGAACAACAAGGTGTTTTCCGGTTCGCTTTACCTTAAACCCAAGTCTTAGTAGAATCATCTCATCCTCTAAATCGGCTTTGCTAAAAAAGATAGCTATGCTATTTTTGAAACCTCCGCAACCATCGAATAACCCTGCAAGGTAGTTTGCACTAAACTCGTTTTTGTGCATAAATCTCTTTAGCCTCTCTTCGAGAATCGAATCAAAAAAAGCTCTATATGCCGAATGATAAAAAAATACTTTTTTTCCTTTGACCTGGATTTTATTCGGCTGTGCAATACCGAGTTTTATGGCCTGACTTGCGAAGATTTCGCAAATCTCACGATTGCCACTAATACCTATGCCCTCTGCTGTTCGTCTTGCTTTCCAAAGCCCTATAAGGTAGGATAGTGCTGGAGTAAGCGAGAACTTCATAATCCAAGCTTTTGCTTGAAGTTCTTTTAAATGAATTCGAAAACTGAAAATTACGCAAACGAACATGTAACTTAACTTGCTAAAAATTCTGGCGCTTCAAGATATTGCAAAAAGGCAAAAGACGCTTTTTGTCCCCTTCTTTCTTTTTCCAATTTTTAATTATTGGAGGTGATCTATCCGCAGGTTCCCCTACGGATACCTTGTTACGACTTAGCCCCCCTCGCGGCGAATTGGCTCGAACATGCCAAAGCAACACGTCCTCACCAAGACTCCGTTTGGGTGACTTGACGGGCGGTGTGTGCAAGGAGCGGGGACGTATTCACCGCTCGATGGTGACAAGCGATTACTAGGGATTCCAGCTTCATGGGGGCGAGTTCCAGCCCCCAATCCGAACTTAGGCCAAGTTTGTGGGATTTGCTTCTCCTTTCGGAGTTGCTGCCCATTGTCTTGGCCATTGTAAGCCACGTGTAGCCCAAGGAAATTCAGACCATACTGACCTATCGTCGCCCTCTCCTTCCTCCTACTTAACGCAGGCAGTCTGCACAGAGTGCGTCTGTCCAATAGGACAAACTAGCAACAGTGCACGAGGGTCTCGCTCGTTTCCAGACTTAACTGGACAGTTCATACCACGAGCTGACGATGGCCATGCAGTACCTCTCGGCTTGTCGGGCAAGATCTTCAGTCTGGCCGTCATTCTGCCGTCTTTCCTGGTAATATTCCCGGCGTTGTATCCAATTGAACCGCAGCTTCCACCCCTTGTGGTGCTCCCCCGCCAATTCCTTTAAGTTTAAATCTTGCGATCGTACTCCCCAGGTGGCAGACTTAAGACCTACGCTACAGCACTGCGCCAGCTCTAAGCTGACGCAACACCATAGTCTGCATCATTTACTGCTAGGGCTACTCGGGTATCTAATCCGATTTGTTCTCCTAGCCTTCGTTCCTCACTGTCAGACGTGTTTTGGTGCGACGCCTACGCCACTGTGAGTCCTTACAGGATTATTGGATTTTACCCCTACCCCGTAAGTACTTCGCACCTCCCCCACTCTCAAGCCTGTCAGTATTCACTGCACTTCTTGACGTTAGGCGCCAAGATTTCACAGTGAACTTAACAGGCCAGCTACGAACTCTTTAGACCCAATATTCGTGGGCACCACTTGTGCTGCCGGTATTACCGCGGCGGCTGGCACTGGTCTTACCCAGCACTTATTCTACAAGCTTTTTAGGCTTGTCAAAAGACGAAGAACTAAGTTCTCCGCCACTCAGAGTTCCCCTGTCACGCTTTCGCGCATTGCAGAGGTTTCGCGCCTGCTGCATCCCGTAGGACTAGAGCCCTTGTCTCAGTGCTCTTCTCGGGGCTCCGACTCCCATCGCCCCTACTGATTATCGGCTTGGTGAGCCGTTACCTCACCAACTACCTAATCAGCCGCAGTCTCATCCCTGCGCGGACGCGCTCCAATTCACGCGCCTTTGAGCCATCAAGCATTCCAGCATAGATGGCCTATTGCGGTTTACCCTCAGTTTCCCGAGGATATCCGCATCGCAGGGGCAGATTGACTACGTGTTACTGAGCCGTACGCCGTCCTCAAAGGTTTGAGGGCAGACTTGCATGGCTTAGTCGAACTCTGATAGCAGTGCCCGCCAGCAGGATCAACTGGAGTTGCGAATTTAATTCGCATTTGTCCAAACCCAAAGGATCTGGCAAGGGTTCAAGCGTTTGCTTTGCCTTTTTTTGCATCTTGAAGCGCAAGTCAAATCCGGAAAAGATGCCCGGATTTCCATCAGTTTTTGTTTAAAAAATAGAAAAAAACTGGCGGTGAATTATGTTACTTCTTCTTTATAAATTTATCGCAAAAAAGAAAGAACTCGCTTTCTGGCCTGCGGCTTCCTGTAACTTGCTTTTTGATTCGCGTTGGAGCTTTATTTATAATTTATAATAACTCAATATATGAGCCTTAAGCTTAATATATTAGCCTTAAGCCTAATATTTCAGCTGGCGATTTTGATTTTTATGACTAGAGACATAATGTAAAGTTTGTGTGCCGCCACTTGGCATCTGATTTTATATACAGCAGACAAAAGCAGGCGGATGCCTGTAGCCGTTACAAAAAATAAAAATGCCAAGGGCGAGATTTGAACTCGCGACTTCCAGATTTCACTGATTAGAAAATTGCCATTATAGCTCATCGCCAAAAACGGCTCATTACTCACTATCCTCTGTCATTTATGAGTCTGGCACTCTAACCAGGCTGAGTTACCTTGGCCTAATGTCTAGTTTTAGACGCAACAAATAAAAATAAATAATACTCCGGACGCATTATGCATTGTTGAATTTCAGGCGCTAATTTAAATAAAAAAATTAAGTATCTGTTTTATTGCTTAATCTAATCAAACTTAATCGCTTTTTGTGGTTAAGGCTAATTGAGGTTCTTTCCTCTGCGGGGGTTTTGCATATTCCAATATGAAAATTATAAAAGATAATAAAGATAACTTCGTCGATGGTATTGTTAATTCACCACCACGTTAAAAGGTTTAGATTCCATCAAAAATGGTTATCCTCATCCTCTGCCTATTTTATTAAAATTGATTGACTCTATGGAAAAAGTAAACAAAGATGAGAGTATTCCTAGATTAACTATGATAAAAATGAGATTATGAAGAATTATAGAAAGTATAGAAAGGATTATAGAAAAGAAAGAAAAAGATGCTTTGAGGATATCGAACCTTTCTAGCAGATATGTGGAGGTATTATTAGATAATGGAAATGTGGAGGCCTGGCTAACAATTTATGAGTACGATGGCAAAAGGAGCTGGAAGAGCAAAGTTCTCTGCTGCATTAATTCTTTTAAAAAATAAATTCACATCTGACGAAGTTAAGAAAATAGTTCAATTATACTAACACCCCTAAATGCAACAATGCGTGCTCCAGCCGGCTTATTTAAAAATTGATGCGATAACAATATAATAAACGTGCAAACGATAAAGCGCGCTCTCATTTCCGTCTATGACAAGCGAAACCTGGCTTATCTATCAGGAGAACTCAACGCCCTTGGAGTAGAGATAATTTCAACTGGCAAAACTGCAAAAAAAATACGCGAATTAGGGGTTCCGGTAAAGGAAGTTTCATCATTTACTGGCTTTCCTGAAATGCTTGGTGGGCGGATAAAAACACTCCACCCCAAAATTCATGCAGCAATACTTTTTAGGCGTGGGAACAAGCAAGATGAAGAAGAGATAAAGAAGTTCTCATTTTCTCCAATAGATATGGTAGTTGTAAACCTATATCCTTTTGTAGAGATAGCTGGCCGGGAAAGTTCAACAGAAGCAGAGATAATTGAGAGTATAGATATTGGAGGTCCAACACTGATACGTTCAGCAGCAAAGAATTTTGAACATGTGGTAGTAGTCGTGGATCCTGACGACTATGAGGCAGTTATTACGGAAATGAAGGAGAAGCAATGCACAGTCTCTTTTGAAACACGTAGAAGGCTTATGGCAAAGGCGTTCACGCGAACAGCAAGATATGACTGGAATATAGCAAAATTCTTTTCGCAAAAAAAAGAGGACTTTCCTCAATTTTTAAAGATGAGGTACGAGCGCTCATACAACCTCCGCTATGGTGAAAACCCACATCAGAAAGCAACAGCATATACAAGATGGGGAGAGATTTCTATATTCGACGCAAAGATATATGCTGGCAAGACAATGTCATTTAACAACTTTCTTGATGCTGATGCGGCTCTTGGACTCATTCGCGAATTTAAAGACGATATCGCAACAATAATAATAAAACATACCAATCCCTGCGGCGGCGCAATTGGAAAAACTCTTGTTGAATCTTACAAAAAGGCGTTTCAGTCTGACCCAGGAAGCGCTTTTGGTTCGGTAGTTGCATTTTCAAGGCCTGTTGACCTGGAAACAGCAAAGGAGATAGGTAACCGATTCGTAGATGTTATCCTTGCTCCCGGCTATGATGACGATGCACTTCTTGTTCTAAAACAAAAAAATAACAGAAGGATTTTAGATATAACAAATCTTCTCTACGAACCTGCTCCAAGGCTTGTAGCAAGAAATGTCTGGGGAGGCATTCTTTATCAGGAATACGACAATATAATTTATGATGAATCTGCCCTTCGCTTCGTGACTAAAAGGAAACCAACCAAATACGAACTTGCGGCAATGAAATTTGCTACAAAGTTTGTGAAGCATACTAAATCAAATGCGATCGTCTTTTCAACCGATACCCAACTTACAGGGGTTGGTGCAGGCCAGATGAGCAGGATAGATGCATGTAAGATAGCAATCCAAAAGGCCCGCAGGGATGGGTTTGACCTTTCAAAGTCAGTAATGGCAAGCGACGCATTCATTCCTTTTCCAGACGTTATAGACGAAATTGCAAAGGAAGAGGTAAAGGCAGTCATCCAACCCGGTGGCTCAATAAAAGACAAAGAGATAGTTTCTGCTTGTGATTCTTATGGGATAGCGATGGCTTTTACCGGCGTGCGGCATTTTAGGCATTAATTTTTATACAACAAAAACTACTTTTGTTTTATGAAAGAAGCAATGCTCTATGAGCAGATGGAAAAAGGGCTCGTCCGCTGTAATCTCTGTAGAAGAAGGTGTACCATAGGCCCGGGCGGTGTTGGTTTTTGTCGTGTTCGTAAAAATGATGGTGGAAAACTCTACACGCTAAATTATGGAAAATGTTGTGCATACAACAACGAACCGATAGAAAAGAAACCCTTCTATCATTTTCTTCCGGGCACGTACTCATTCTCATTTGCAGCCGTTGGCTGTAATTTTAGATGCCTTCATTGCCAAAATTGGGACATTGCCCAGCCAACAGAAATTTTTGGAAACGACATTAGCCCTGAACAGATTGTCAAAATGGCTGAGAAGTATGGCTCAAAAAGCATCGCATACACGTACACAGAACCAACAATATTTTTTGAATACGCCTCTGACTGCGCAAAAATTGCACACGAGCGTGGAATTGCAAATGTGTTTGTTACAAACGGTTATATGAGCCCTGAGGCAATCTCGATGATGGAATACGTCGATGCGGCGCGAGTGGACCTAAAAGCCTTTAATGACAAATTTTATAAGGAAGTTTGCGGCAACGCCAGCCTCGATGGCGTCCTTGACTCAATAAAATTACTGCACAAGAAGATACATGTTGAACTGATTGTCCTTCTGATTCCTACTCTAAACGACTCGCCAGATGAACTTCGTCAGATGGCTCAGTGGATAAAACAGATAGACCGAAGGATACCCGTTCATTTTACAGCTTATTACCCAGCAAACAAGATGACAATTCCTCCAACCCCACTTAGCACCTTACAAAACGCAAGAAGGATAGCGATTGAAGAAGGACTTTTATATGCATATACAGGAAACATACCTGGAGATGAGGGGGAGAATACATGCTGCCCACGATGTGGGAGAGTAGCAATAAGACGGTTTGGCTTTAGTGTTCTTGAGCTAAATATAGATAAGGAAGGGAGATGCAGTAATTGTCTAAATCCACTTAGTATAGTTACAAAGATTACAAGGGTTTAAATCTTTTCTTTTGGTAATTTCTAAATATGAAACGCTTCTTGACAAGCGCATTTGTCTTTTTTCTTATTTTGGTAAGCTTCCAGTTTGCTTATACTATTTCAGGTAAAATAAAGGGAGGGATGGGAGCATCTCCAGTTGCGCTTGCCGGTACAACGGCTGAACTTTGGAACGGTAAGTATCTAATATCAAAAACCACAGCAGACTCTTTTGGGCAGTACTCTCTCTCAGCTGATGAGGGGGAGTATCTCATATTTTTTAAGAGAGATGGCTACCCGGACCACGTATATTCGGTTTCGCTTTTGTCAGACAAAAATCTCGATCTTTTTATGCAGAAAAGTGCGGTCTTTCTGTATGGGCAAGTAATGCATCCTACAAGCTTGAAGGGAAAAGAGATAGCTCTATATAAAGACGGAGTTATCTTTTCAAAAACAAGGCTTCAGGACGATGGAGAGTATGCTTTTGTTTCTCTAATGCCAGGCAAGTACAATATCTCGGTTGATCTTGGGGACTACAAAAAGAAAATTGAAGTGACTCTTGCTGAAAAAACGTCACTTAGACTTGACTTTAGCCTTGATAAAAAGAGTGTGGACATCGAACCTTCAGCAGGGCAGTACTTGACGGCACCTCAGGGGATAATGTTTGTGCTTCCCGAGAAAGTCAAGAAGGGCGAAATGATTACGGGCACCCTGTTTTCGAATTCCTCCCCACTGGGAGGTGCACGAATAGAAATTCTGACTCCGTCTTATGAGAGGATAGTAAGAACTACGGACTATAAAGGTGAAGTAAGGGTAGTTGCACTAGAAAACGGCATCTATAGGTTCTTTTATCTTGATACGCCGTATCTAGTTTTTGCAGAAGATGAGGATGAGGGGTGGGAACAGCCACAGTCTGAGATAGCGGAACCTTTGCCTCCTAAAGAAGTCGGTAGCTCGGCAGAGATGGAGCAAAAAAAGACAGAGTTCCCCCAGACCATACTTCTTTTTATCGGAGGGTTTATTGTCATAGTCACTTTTCTCATAGTAGCTCTGCTTTATCTTGTAAAAAAAAGGAAATTGGCATCTTCGAATGTAGGTGGGGGTAGCGAGAAGGCTTCAACGCCGCCCGAAATTGCTACTGGACGGGTTGAGCAAGTTAGAGAGGAACAAAGGCCTCTGCACTCGAAGAAAAAAAAGTAAAAAAGTAGACAAGCTAAACGTGATATGGTTGGGCATACTTGAACTTCTTCTTGGACAAAAAAAGAAAGGGATACCTCTCGTCTGCCAAAACTGTAAGGAGAAGATAGACTCAAGTTTGGAAAGATGTCCGCGCTGTGGCGTGCATCTATCTTCAATGTTTAGAATAAAGTGTCCTCGATGTGGTGAGCCAAATGAACTTGATGCAAAGAAATGTAAGAAGTGTGGTTATAGCTTTGAAGCACCGCCTTCTCCACCTATTACAAGTGTAAGGTATACGTGTCCTAGATGCGGATATGTGGCAGACTATTATATGCTGTCATGTCCAGCTTGTGGAGTGAGGTTTGTTTAGAGTTATTTCACTATTCGTTCTATTTCTTTTGCAGTCTTTTTAAAGAGTCCTTCGGGGTCTGTGCTGTTTACTTTTCTTATAACATAGCGTGATGGCTGCCCTGCAACAAGAGAGCGACCCTTCTGCTCCAAAATTTTGGTTTCTTCCATTAGCCTATCAAAAAATTCTGCCTCTTGCATAGGTTTGTTTGCTTTCTGCATAGATAACGCTTCTTGCGCATGTCTATTTATTTATTTGCATGAGAAATTTTTGGTATGCTGCTAAAAATTCATGTTGTAGGAGGAAAGAAGGTTGTTGCTGTCTGCGACTCTGAGCTGGTTGGTAAGAAATTTGTTGAGGGCCACATCTCTCTTGATTTGGAACGGTGCCGCTCATTTTACGATGGAGAAAAAATCTCTGATACTCAAAGGATAGTTTTTGCAATAAAGGAGGCGCAATCTGCAAATCTTGTAGGACACCGTTGCGTTGAAGTCGCAAAAAAAGCAGGATTAATAACTGATGATGATGTGTTTTTTATATCCGGAGTGCCGCATGTGATTTTGTACAATCTTTCCGTTATTGCCAAAAAATGAGACGAAAAGTTTCAGAAATACAAGAATTGTTAAACATAAAAATTAAAATTGTATCTAGGGAAACTAATTCTGGGGAGGGGGATGAAACATATTGTTATTGTTGTTGATGACAGACCGGGCGTACTTGCGGACATATCCTATTTGCTTGGAAAGTCAAAAATCAACATGGAAAATGTGAGTGTTGAAGTAGTAGGTGGAAAGGGGATAATTCATATTTTCTTGAAGGATGACACAAAAGCCCGAAAGATACTTACTATAAATGGGTATAATGTGATATCTCCAGAGCACATTGTTCTTAGACTTGAAAACAAGCCGGGAGAATGGGCAAAGGCTGCCGGTCTTTTGAAAAAAGAGAAGATAAACATCCTAAACGTTCAGCTTCTTACAAAAGGGAGAACTCATCATATTTACTCTTTGATAACTGACAACAACAAGAAAGCGGAAAAGGTACTTTCATCTTATCTTTGGCTTGAGGATGTGCCCTGATGCGTTGGGTTTGACCAATAAAACTTAAATTTCGAGGTAGGCTTTTTTCTCGCCTCTTGCCCTTGCCTCTTCTATCTTCTTCTCTGCAGAATCAAAATTTTCGTAGATGGCTTTTGCGAATGCAGAATTTTTCGCTATTTCTTTCTCAAGCTTTCGCACTTCTTCTTCTTGCACTTCGATTCGCCGCGATAACTTTTTTATTTGTTCTTCAAGTTCTTCTTCTTTTTTATCTTTCTCTTGTAAGATTGCAATATAATATTCATCGGCTGCTTCGGAGAGCGTTTCTGTTTCTCTTCTTTCAAACTTGCCCTCGAGGATAGACAGTTTTGCAGCAGAAAATTGGATAGGTGTGTTTTGTGTATCGAGGTATATTGCGGGATCGTCTTCGGCTCTAATTAAACTGATGTTTTGCAACAGCCTCATAAGTCTGCTTTCATCAATGGTGGATGCATCTTCTCTTTCTTCGATACCCGAGCGAGCAAGGACCTCTCGTATATATAAAGTTCCTAGAGGTATCTTTGAAAAATTAGCGATTGCATATTTTTTTTCGACTTCCATTTTTAGTTCTTCAAGTGTTGGGTTTGGAGAAACGTGAGTTGTCGGTGGGAGGGTGTATTTTCTGCCAGGCAGAAGCTCGCGCTCGTTCCATATTCTCTGCTCAAACGCCCTTATTATAGTTTGGTTCTCATCAATTAGTATAAGGTTTCCTTGTCCAAACATTTCCAGAATTAAATGATAGTTTCCTTCCTTTCCAGAAATTGTAAATTCAACTATTCGGTCATTTCTGATTTGTTGTATGGACTCCACTTTACGGCCTCGCAACCTTGAACGAAGAAGCATAACTAAGTTTGACGGCTGTGGTGACGTTTTAGGTATGTACTTTGTCTCATGAAGGCGAAGGCCAAGGGTGCAAACAATATCTGCCTTACCAATTCTAAGGCGGAAAGTCTTGTCACCAGTTTGGTATATGTTATCAAGGCGACAGCCACATAGATGATGGAGCTCAGAGCATATCCTTGCATACTCCAGATTCTCCATTTGGCGTGCAATCATAAAGAGCATTAGAGATATTTTCCTTTTAATATTGATATTATTTCACTTAAGATGGCAGAATCCGAACGAGGTAGAATATCCTTCACCTTCAAGAGCTTATTCTGGGCTTCGTCATTGAGGTGCGTATAGAGAATATCGCCTTCTCTGATTTCCTTCCCAACTTCAGTTCCATCAACAGATATTGCAACTTGCTCTCCTGCCTCTGCAGAATTCACGTCTTGTCTATCCTTTTCGATGCCCCCAACTTCGCCAATCCGTCTTCCTGCACTATCCATAAGGACTGCTCGCCTCACAAGCTTTCCTCCGAGTACTTCGATACCGAATATCGCTGGACTACTTTTTCTAAATATATATCCTGGAAGTATTTTCAGCTTTGCAGGATAAATGGCCTCTTGGAGAATTCTTTGGCGCTCCTTTTGTTTTACTTTTTCAACCCATTTTTTATAATTTTCAACAAGAGAATAAATCACATTGTCCAACATAATTTCAACCCCGGACCCGTCGCTCTCGTCCTTGACCCCAAAACCTAAAACAACACCAAGAAGTGGGTCGTAAAATGCTGATGCTTTTGCAAGCATTGCGTCTTTTTTTGTAATGTTGCCAACGCCTGCCTTTTTTACGGCAATTCCTTCATTTGAGATTATTTTTAAGAGCGCCTCGAGGGAGCCAAGAGTGTCTGCTTTGACTACTATTCCGGCAGAGTCATTCTCGAAAAGTATCCTTTTCACTTGGGATGAAATTCTCTCTTGTGCAATTTCTTGCTCTTCTGGAGTATTTGCAACGACAAGAGGAGAACCAGGAATTGCGTCTTCAAGTCCACTTGCAAATATTTTTATTCCACAGGCTGCTCTAACCTCATTTGGGTATTCATATTTTTCGGCTTGGTTTGTGTGTTGGCTTTTTGGCTTGATTATTGCCCTCACGCTTGTCTTTGCGCAACCTTGAGTTGTTCCAAATAGAATCGTGTCGTTTTTGCGTAAAATGCCTCTGTAGAGAATAACGTCGATTGTTGTTCCCAACCCACGTTCCTCTCCGACTTCTAGGATGCTTCCTTCGCCCTTTTCTTCATTACCAATAGAGAGCTCACGCTCCAAGAACTTCTGTGAAAGCCCTGAAAGAAGGAGAAGTAACTCTAAGATTCCTTCCTCAGTCTTTGAGGATATAGGCACTATTACGACTGTTTTTGTAAAATCGGTGACTCTATCAAAGCGCTCGGAATTTATCCCAAACTCAGATATCTGACTGATTATTTTATAAAGCTTCTCATCTAGTTGGGCGATTGTTCGGTCAGTTTGTTCTCGAAGACTATCTGCGATACATCTTCCAGCGCGAGGTATCCAGCCATTTAATGTATCCACCTTGGTTGCTGCAACTAAAAAAGGTGTTTTGTATTGTGAGAGTATTTTTATGCTTTCAATGGTTTGTGGTTGCACGCCTTCGTTTATATCAACAACAAGTATGGCAATATCCGCAATGCTTCCCCCTCTTTCCCTCAGGTTGGTGAATGCTTCATGGCCAGGAGTGTCTATAAATAGAAGACCTGGGATTTTGATTTCTATATTCATCCTTTCTAAAGCAGGCCCGCAAATATCTTTTATTGTGGTTATTGAGACCTCGCTTGCGCCAATATGTTGTGTGATTGCTCCGGCTTCCTTTTTTTGGATGGAAGTCCTTCTTATTGAGTCGAGTAAGCTTGTTTTTCCATGGTCAACATGACCAAGAACGCAAACGATTGGTTGTCTTAACATTTTGCACCAACGCCTTTGCCTTTGGCTCTGTTTTCTTTCATATAGACTCCTTGGTATCCTTGTTCGGCGCTTTTCTCAAGTTTTAGAAGGATCAGTTGCACCAATCTTGCATTTTTCTCAAGCCAAATCCCATTTTCATTTGCTACTACAAGAAGAGATTCGCTTCTTCCCTCATAACCCGGATCCCAAACCGCGCAATGAATAAATGCTCCGCATCTAAGAAGACTTGAACGTGGAAATGCAAGGCCTATGCAACCGGTTGGAATTTTTATATATTCGTTATATACTATTTTGTAACATCCTTTATTCAGTTTGAGCTTTTCCTTTTTTGAGAAAGCTACTTTCTCTGTTGGAGCAAGGCGTCTGTTTTTATTCCAAAAGTCAATTACACCTGAGCCCTTAAATTTATACACGTCCCTGAGGCTCAAATCGATGCCTCCAGGCTGAAATTGAATTGCATCTAGATAATCACTTGCGATTCCGCTCTTTGAAATTGTCTTTCCGAGGATAACCGCCATCTTTTCACCCAACTTTTCGCCTGAGTTTGTTTTTTGTTGCTACGAAACTTGCTTCATTTGCAACTTTGCGTTTGAAAAACGTATCTTTGGAAGAATGATTGATTGGTAAAATTCTTTGGATTCTTATTTTTTGCTTTCTTCTTGTAGATAGTCAGCCAAGCCAATTTCCCTTGCCGTTAAGTAGTTGTGTAGCTCGTCCTTTCTGAAGAATTTTTTAATTTCCGTTTCCGCAGTTTTGGGTGAATCAGACGCGTGGATTATATTGCACTGTATTGATAGCGAGAAATCGCCACGTATGGTTCCGGGTGCAGCGTTTCTTGGGTTTGTCGGCCCGCACATTTCTCTAACCACCCTCACGCATTCCTTGCCCTCAAGAACTGCAACGATGACGGGTGCAGATTTCATGAACTTCTTTATGCTTGAAAAAAAGGGTTTGTTTTTCAAGTGCGCATAATGCTCATCCAAAAGAGAGTCTTCAAGGCGCATCATTTTCATTGCGATAATCTTTAGTCCTCGTCTCTCAAATCTTCTGATGACTTCTCCAACAAACCCTCCAATCAGGCAGTCCGGTTTAAGGATGATAAGTGTCTGCTCGTTTTCTTCCATCTAAACCCCCTAGGTCTTTGAATTATTTCTTTTTCTTCTTTGCACGTGTCCATTTTAGTCGTCTTCCAATGCGTCCCATCTGCCAGCTTCTAAATTCTTTTCTGTTCAAAAAATAAAGTACGGTGCCATCTTTTTTTACGTACATGAGGCCGGTCCCTTTTGGAATCTCCTTTCCAGAAAAGCTTGAGCGCATCTTTTCTACCTCGCTTTAATCTCTTTTGCCTCTCGTTCGGTTTCAAGCAGTAGAATTATGTCTCCTACTTTTACTGGTCCTTTAACGTTTCTCCTAATAACGCGTCCCTTATCTTTTCCAGATAATACTTTACACATGACTTGGTTAACTTCTCCGTGAATGCCTGTTCGACCGCGTATCTGTACTATTTCTACAGGTATTGGCTCAGAACCTTCAGACATAATCATACACCACTATTTGTTTGTTTTAGTTTGTCGGTTTCAAGACGGTGCTGCTGGTGAGTCTTCCTTCTTTTTTGGTTTTTTGGGTTTTTTGGGTTTTTTTGCTTCGGCTTGTGGCTGTTCTTCGACCGGCTTTTGCTCTTCTTTTTTCTCTTCAGACTTCTTTTTTGGAAGTAATGGGTCGAGAGCTTCTCGTATATCTCGGACAATCTCTGAAGACTGACCTTCCTGTTCAATAGCAACACAGGAGCAGGGTACATCAAGGCCTGCGGCACTGCCAAGCTCCTTCTTTGTCGGAAGATAGCAGTAATAGACTCCTTTCTCTTCGCAGAGGAGTGGGATGTGAAGGACTATTTCCTCCGGATCTACATCCTCTGCCATGACAACAAGGGATGGATTAGACGCTTCTATGCTTTTTGTAACCTCGTTGATTCCCTTTCTAATTCTTCCGCTCTCCTTTGCAACTGAAACGGCTTGTTTTATTTTATCCAAAATGGTTTTTGGGGTTTCAAACTTGACGTAATTTTTTCCCATACGACCTTTCACCTCACCGCTGTCTAGATGGCGGCATCATTGGCCTTATTTGTAAGAATAAGTGCCCGGTTTATCTTCTTTTTGTCAGGCCTTCCTTTAAAAGCTTATTTATATATCTTTGCCAGAATTGCGCCTCCGATTGCAGAGAGGATAGGAGATATAATTAGACTTGCAAAAAATATGGCAACCCCACTAAAAAGCGGGTTGAATCTGAGTCCAAGAGCTGGAAAAAGGAAAAGAGGATAGATTATGCCAGCTAAAAATCCTCCAAGTATGCCAGCAACAAAACCTCCCATGGCTCCAATAACTGCGCCGTCTTTTGTTGATATTGGTCCACCATATTGAAACCGCAGTGCACTTGAGGATACTGCTCCTCCAATTATGTAAGGAATAAAGCAACAGACGCTTCCAGCGATTCCGCCGCTAAGTCCGCCTAAAACAACAGAAATGCCTCGTTGTACATTGTCACCGGCTTCAATTATGTGCATAAAAAATCAACCTTTGCTAAAGAATCTGGAGATTTTATAGATTTATTTTTATAAATTCACCCTCCCCTT
This sequence comes from Candidatus Anstonellales archaeon, assembly GCA_038869735.1. Taxonomy (NCBI): domain Archaea; kingdom Nanobdellati; phylum Microcaldota; class Candidatus Micrarchaeia; order Candidatus Anstonellales; species Candidatus Anstonellales archaeon. Next base: position 14,898 of record JAWCQO010000005.1, read on the forward strand.
TTGCAATCTTGTATGCATCAGCTATTATTGCAACAGCGAACCCGACTAATAATAAAAAAACAACAAAAGGAATGCAACATAGAGCCCCAATTCCAAGTAAAGGGGATGCCACACTGACAAGTGAGTAGATAATTGCCCCTATAACTAGAGCGAGTAGATAAATTATGTTTAGGACAATTCCACGTTTTATTCTTCTGATATAAATGTGCCCCAGGGCAGGGAACAAACCAAAAAGAAGAAACCCAACGATGCCAATAAAAAGTGTAACTGTCGGGTCGTGGGGAGTAGCCCCCCTTTCTGTTGTTTTTGTCTTATTCATCTTAGCATCTTTTGATTTCAATAGTTATATAAACGTTTTGGGGACCTTTAAGATAAGTTGTTGAGGTTTTGTGGTTTGTAGCTGGAGCGTTTCCGCAAGCTTAGTCTTTTTTTTGATGAGACTTTGAGTATAAGATAGTGCAAGATAGTGCATGAGTTCTTGAGGAGGAAATGTTCGGATGCGAAGCGGATGTTGCGAGTTGTTGTTTGACTTTAGCTTGGACAGACGTTGGGGGTGTGTTTTGCTCTATGTTTGTTGGGTTGATTTGTTAAGTTATGTTAGATATTTGTCAAGTTCGAATCGTTTTCGGGAGCAGGCTCTATGATTTTTTTCTAATATGGTTGAATTTTCTAAGGATTAGACCACATAAGCTATTGATAACGCTTCCAGAATCCGAACATTTAGATGACTGCAATTTTTACAGGGTTACTCTTCCTTCTTTTATGTTTCGGATTATGGTGCTGTAGACTTCTCCAACTTTTATGCGCTCCTGCTTACCATCGTTTCTGTAACGTATAGTCACTGTATCGTCTTTGAGAGTGTCATAATCTATTGTAAGACAATAGGGGATGCCTATCTCATCTGCTCGAGCATATCTACGTCCTATTGAACCGCTCTCAGTATATATAACGTCCAATCCTTCTGCTCTTAAATTTCCAAGAAGGTCAAGTGCTTTCTCACTAAGGCCGTCTCTCCTCATAAGCGGATAAACTGCGCATGAGTAAGGAGCAATGACTGGGGGAAAATCAAACCACGCCCAATCTTTTTTGTTTCCTTTTTCTCTGAAGGTGTGTTCGAGTATGCACCAGAATAATCTGTCAAGCCCCATTGAAGGTTCAACTACATGTGGGATTATCTTCCGTTCGTTTTCCTTTCCTTCTTTTGCTTCGTTTGGATTGTTGTGGTTTACATAAACGCGAAGATCAACTCCGCTTTTTGAAGAATGAGACGATAGGTCGAAGTCGGTCCGATAGGCATTGCCAATAGTTTCTATGACTCCAAAAGAGGTTTCGATTTCCAGATCAAAATTCCCGGCTGAATAATGGGGTGTGTCCTTTTTTCCCATTTTCTTAAAATAAAATTTCTCGTACGGAATGCCAAGAGATGTATAAAATTGCGTTTGCCTGACCATAAAATATGCCATTATCTCGTTCGGGATTATTCCTTTTCTTACAGCTTCGGCTGCCGACATCTTTTGGATTCTGTCGCTTCCGGCAACCATTATTCTTATCTGTTCAGTCTCGACTTGAGAAAATTTCTCTATTGTTGGGCTTCGCGGGTCAAAAAAGTACTCAAGTTCCATCTGTGTAAATTCCCTGAGGCGCAAGATACCCTTGCGGGGAGAGATTTCGTTTCTGAAACTTTTTCCTATCTGACCGACACAGATTGGAAGCTTTGTTCCATGGTTCCTGAAAATTCTTGAGAAGTCCAGGAATATTCCCTGGGCGGTTTCTGGTCTGAAGTATCCTGTATTTCCTTCCACTGGACCTATGTTCGTCTTGAACATCAAGTTAAACCAACCCTTGCTTTCAAACTCCCCTCCGCAGGCTGGACAGGCGATTCCTTCCTTCTTTAGCAGAGGTAATAGCTCTTCGGGTGAATTCCAGCCTGACGCTTCGAGCTTCTTTTGATCGAGGAACTCGTCGGCTTTGAATTCGGATGAACAGGCCTTGCATCTGATTAGAGGATCAACAAAATTCTTTGCGTGCCCTGAGGCTTCAAGCACAACTGAAGGCAATACTGTAGAAGTTTCTATCTCAAAAAAACCCTCGCTTTTTATGAAAAATTTTCTGAAATAGTCCTCTATCTTCTTTTTCATCAGGCAACCTACAGGTCCGTAGTCATAAAAACCACTGATTGATCCGTAGATTTCGAATGAGGGAATCAAAAAAGAACGTTGGAGCGCTATTTCCATTAGCCGTTCATACAATTTCTGGTGCTTCATCGCAAATTATTAATTGTGTATATATTTTATATCTTGCCTTGCATTAACTTATAGGGCAAATTATGATTGAAAGAGAGAAATACCTAGAAATGGCACGCATGTCTATGAAGGAGAAGATTTCTTCCCCTGATCTCCTTATTTCCCAAACCGTTGCAACTATAAGCGAACTTGACAGATGCATAAATGTTTTGTATGAGAAATTGGCTGAATGGTACGGACTGTATTTTCCAGAGTTAAAGCTGTCAGATATGCGCACATACTGCCAGGTAGTCATTAAGTTTGACAGAAAAAAGCAAAACGTCGCTTCTATTCTATCTGTTGTTGGTGAGAAGAACGCAGAAGTAGTAGTCTCTAAAGCCAAGACCTCTGCCGGTGCAGATTTCTCTGATGATGATTTGGAAGAAGTGCGCAAGCTTGCAAGGCACGTTCTTGAGCTTTATGAGTTGCGTGATGAGATTGAAAAGTATCAGGCTTCTCTTGCAAGGAAATTCTATCCAAACTTATCTTACTTGCTTGAGCCGGCTCTTGCCGCGAAGATGGTATCTCTTGCAGGCTCACTTAGGAAGCTTGCTCTTCTTCCTGCAAGTACGATTCAGGTTATGGGTGCAACAAAAGCTTTATTTAAGCATCTAAAAACTGGTTCAAAACCACCAAAGCACGGGGTCATCTTTCAGCATCCTTCAATATCAGGAGCGCCAAGAAAGCTTCGCGGAAAAATCGCGCGCGCCCTTGCATCAAAGATAGCCATAGCCGCAAGGGCGGATGCATTCACTGGAGCGCAAATAGGGAAAAAATTAAAGGAGGAGTTTGAAAGGCGAGTTGGTGAGATAAGAGGAGGGAGCAGACGAGAATGAAATTCCTTGCACTTTCTGATCTTCATGCAAGCGAAGAGGCGCTTGATCGCCTTGGTGAGATAAGAGGAGGGAGCAGACGAGAATGAAATTCCTTGCACTTTCTGATCTTCATGCAAGCGAAGAGGCGCTTGATCGCCTTGGTGAGATAAGAGGAGGGAGCAGACGAGAATGAAATTCCTTGCACTTTCTGATCTTCATGCAAGCGAAGAGGCGCTTGATCGCCTCCGCGTAATAATGATGAGAGAAAACGACTATGACTGGATATTCATAGTTGGCGATATTACCACTAATGGCCCTGTTAGCTACGCCGAAGACCTTCTTGATATACTGCGAGAAAAAGGGCTTTTTGTACATGGAAATATGGATCCGTTTCCTGTTCAAAAGTTGATCGAGCAGAAAGGTGCATCAGTTCATGGAAAAAAAATAAATATCGGCGAATGGAACGTTGTTGGGTTGGGCGGCTCGAATCCTACTCCCTTTGGGACTCCTTGTGAATATTCTGAGGAGGCAATAGAAAAGTGTATATCTGATTCTAATATGGATGAATATTCTATATTTCTATCTCATCCGCCTCCATTTGGGCTCTTTGACACTGTTGGTGTCGGAGTTCATGTGGGAAGCGTATCTGTTCGCAAAGCCATAGAAGACAAGAAGCCTATTCTCTGCATATGTGGGCATATACACGAGCATCAGGGAAAAGTTCTTCACAAGGAAACGACGGTAGTAAAGCTTGGAAGCGGAGAGAAACTAAATGCGGCTGAGATAACAATCAAAGATGAAATTAAAGTCAGTTTTATAAAGATTTAAATGGGGAGAATACGGATTTTTCGGGTTTTGGATGAAGAAGACTTCTGCGATATCTATCCAGTTGTTAAGGCTATTTTTCCTAGCAGCCAAATACGGTTTTCAGACAAGGACGTCTATTTCTATGCAAGAGTTAAAAAAGAGGTTGTCGGGTTTTCGCATGTCTTTGATAAGGGCGGTGGCACTTATGTGCTACAGGGGATAGGGGTTCTTCCAAAATTCCGCAACAGAGGGATAGGAGGCAAGTTGGCAGATAAAGCCATAAAATTTTGTGAACAGAAAGGAGCACTGCGTATATTGCTAAGAGTAAGATGCACAAACCCTGCTGTGCTACTCTATTTAAAAAAAGGTTTTTATCTAAAAAAAGAGTCATTCGGTTCATATACGCTTGAAAGACGAAAACCCTCATAAACCGATGCTTGCGAGGGAATAGTGGATTTAAGAAACTTTGAAAGGGGCTGTGTGCTAACTTGGTATGCTTCCAGGTTTGGGACCTGGCGGTCTGAGTTCAAATCTCAGCAGCCCCATTCTAAGAACACCCTTTAGAAGTACTCTTTGCTTTCTTTCTTGTGGTATCTAAGACGAGAAAAGTATTTCGCTTCTTAGTTTGCGCGAATTTTAGCTGTTGTTTTTTCTTTGTGACGGCTTGGCTTTCGAGTATTAATCGAGTTTAGTCTCATTTGCTTTATAATATTGGGGGTAGTCTTCGTGGCATGTTGGTTTTTTAAGTTATTTAGCTACTTTTTATTTTAGCCGATTTTTATAAACTCTCCTATATTATAAATATAAAATAGTAGCACTGTGGATGAGGGATAAATAGAAACTTTGCGATGGGCTCGTGGCGCAGTGGTAGCGCGCGTGCTTTGCATTTCTGAAAGAGAAATTGATGAGGAACAAAAAAGCACGAGGCCGTGGGTTCAAAAATGGAAGGGAAAGAGCTTGCTTTCTTCCTTTTGAAATTCCCACCGAGTCCATCTTTAAGCACAACAGCGTGCCCATGTTTGCTCCTGCTCTGCCACACAGCTTGATCTTCTTGCGAACTTGCTTTTGCATTACAACTTATTAATCAGAGTCGACTTATGGGCTTTCGTCTGCATTACAACTTATTAATTAGCATTGACTTATTAGTTAGTCTTGAAGAACTGGTTTTTAGTTTCTCTCAGTTTCTCGCAAAATAGAAAGGGGGACTGCCTGTTTTTTATTTTGATTATCTTGAATCTAATTCTTCTTCCATATGGGGTGGCGAGGCAAACTCTACGTGGAGAGGTATTTTTAGTATCTTGGTTGCGATTAGTTTGAGAACTTCAGCTGCAACTAATGCGTGCTTGTCCGTACTGGAATTTGTTGATATGACTAAATAGCCGTTGCTTTTCTCCGAGTTTAGATATTTGCCAACGGAGCTATCGTAGAGCACATATTGCAGAACATAGAACTTCTTGTTTGGTTTTGAAGTGTAGGCAGAGCTTCCATAAAATGAGAATGCAGGAGCGCCTGGGAGATTTCCTGTTTTTTTCGTGTGGTCTTGGCTTGCTGAGGAAAGGAAATTTTTTAGGTACTCAATCAGCCACAGCCGGTGGGCTTTGTTATTAAATAAAGTGGTTGAGAGGTCAAAATAGTTATATCTGTGAAGGAGAATTGGTGGGGTTTGGATTGTCTGGCGGACAAAGCCGTTATTTTTAAAGTAAGGGAGTGTGTCCAATCTTGTGTAATTTGGACTTCCCCTATTTTTGATATAAGACAGTGTTTCGTTCTCTATGAGACATTTTGAATTCTGTATATACTTCGTCAAAGGCTTTTTATGTAACGGTTCCTGCTGGTTTGGAATCTTATCTTGTGTTTTGTTTATATATGCTTTATTCATACTTACATCACCTCTGTTACTTTTGTAGAGTTATAGCGGGCTCCTCCTTCTATCCTCTTCATCAACCGCGACGAAAGTTAGCTTGAAGGGTCGAATTATAGATAAGAGCGTAAATTTGTCTTGCTCTCTGTGTGCCGATTCTCTGAGAATGTGGAAGATTTGGAGGAACATTTATAAATAACTTTGTATTCAAATATGGCTTACCGATTTTCAGGCTGGCACCTGGCCTGAAACATTAGCATCCCAGACAAGGGATTGCGATGGAATTATTACTTGCCTTAGGGTAAGCAATCGCATTTTTGACGCTAAGGGCGGCGGATGAAGAATGCGAGCGCGTCGTGCGGTTGCGCGAGCGCTTTATGAGGATGAAGGGAAAACCGTAAGATTCACAAGAGAGTATGGATATGATATGCTGCTTTAGGCTTGGCAGGGGATAGCTTGGCTTGGGCAATATATCCGCCGTGGCAAGCAGCGAAATGCCCGTGGTAGGCGCAGGCTGCCTGTAATCACGGGGTTGCGGATTTACGCGGGGAATTAAAACATTCTAGTACCCGCAGGAAAAGAAAAAAATTTGATTTGGCTAGTAAGGGCGACTGAACGCCAAACAGGGCGACCCGAATAGTCCGTCGCGAGGCGGAAAAGATGTGGGACCGCAAAATCTCTCTCTGTGGAGAAGAAACCTCTGGAAAGTGGTGCCATAGAGGGTGAAAGCCCCGTATTCGAACCGGAGAGAGACGAGGTAAAAAGAGTAGTGTCCATTGGTGATTGGGCACAAATATGGCAGAATCAACTGCCAACCCTAAATATACCCCAAGACCGATAGCGTACAAGTAGCGCGAGCGAAAGCTGAAAAGGACCCCGGGAGGGGTGTGAAAAGAGCTTGAAACTGTCAAGCCACAGTTTGATGCGGCCAAAAAGCGGTTTATGTCCTTCAAAGCAACTGCTGGAGACGGCAGAAGCGAGAAGGAAGTAGCATGGTTGCATCGTCCTTCTATAAGCAAGGGCCAGGGAGTTTTCCTCAACGGCGAGGCGAAAGCCGGAGCGAAAGCGAGTACTAACGTGCGACAAGTCGTTGGGGAAAGACCCGAAGCCGATGTGAGCTATACGTGGGCAGGGCGAAGCCGGCCTGACGGCTGGTGAAGGCCCGCAACCAGTACTAGTATATTCTGTTTGGGTGACCTGCGTATAGGGGTGATAGTCCAGTCGAACTCGGCAATAGCGGGCTCCTCCTGAAGTATATCTCAGTATAGCGGCGCCGGAGCATGTCATACAGGGTAGAGCACTGATTAGGAGGAATGGGCCCGAGAGGGCTCGCCTTCTTGTCAAACTCCGAATCTGTATGAAGCGTAGATGGTGCTAGTAGGCTTCTCTCGGGTAAGCCGAGAGGACTGTACGGGAACAACCGTTACCGCGGTTAAGGCCCCCAAATCTTGGCTAAGTGCAACTTAAAAGAGTCTCTGCTCAAAAACAGCTGGGAGGTAGGCTTAGAAGCAGCCATCCTTCAAACAACGCGTAATAGCGGACCAGCCGAGAGCGCAGATTCTGAAAATGCTCGGGGCTATAAGCCAAGTGCCGATACCGCGGAGTGGCGCATTATGTAGATGCGCGCAATCTGGTAAGGAGGCGAACCGGTTGGGCAGAAGCGCGGGCGTAAGCTCGCGTGGACCGGCTGGTTATGATAATCCTGGTATTAGTAGCAGCATATCCAGGTGAGAATCCTGGACGCCGGAAGCACGCGGGTTCCTTGGCGATGCTCGTCAGCCAAGGGTAAGGCGATCCTAAGCGTCGCGCTAATCGCAAAGACGCGAAAGGGAAACCGGTTAAGATTCCGGTTCCAGACGGATAGGTGCGGTAACGCGAGGGTGTCTTTCTGACGCTTTGGGGTAGGCTCAGTGGAGGAGACTCCATTTAAGCAGGATAGTTCTCTGGAGTCTAGTTGTTAGGAGAAGGAGAACAAACTGCGAAGGCCACACGGTTGAGCTGACCCCTGGAGCCCGTGAAAAGGAAAGACACAGCGATTCCGTCTGCTCGTACCTAGAACCAGTACAGGTGGTGCTGGCAGAAAAAGCCAAGGCGTGGCAGGAGAACTCTCGTAAGGGAACTTGGCAAATTAGTGGCGTAACTTCGGGATAAGCCATGCCTGCGGTTCTCTAAAAAGGAACTGCAGGTCTCAGTGACAAGGGGAGACCGACTGTTTACCAAAAACACAGGTCATCGCTGAGCCGAAAGGCTGAGTACAATGGCCGATGCCTGCTCACTACTGGTACGTCAAACTCCGGTCCAACGGAGCGAAGCGCCAGCAAAGAGCGGGGGTAACTCTGACCCTCTTAAGGTAGCGTAATACCTCGCCGCTTAATTGGTGGCTTGCATGAAGGGCATAACGAGTCTCCCACTGTCCCTACGAGGGACCTGGTGAACTTACTACTCTGTGAATATGCAGAGGACTTCCAGGGGGAAACGAAGACCCCGTGGAGCTTTACTATAGCCTGTTGTTGGAATGCGGTGATGGTCGCGGAGCGTAAATGGGAGCCGTTAAGCCGTACCTTTTGGGGTGCGGATAGGCGCCGTTGTAACACCATTCGGCTGTTATTGCATTTCTTACCGGAAGGGACAGCGACAGGTGGATAGTTTGGCTGGGGCGGTACATCCTCGATAAGGAAACAAGGATGCCCAATGTTCGGCTTAGGTGCGTCAGAAATGCACCGTTAAGGGACAAGGACAAATGCCGGACTGACTGTATCCCTAAAAGCATCGGATGCAGAGGCGAAAGCCGGGCCTAACGAACCTTGGTATCCCTTTTGATGAGGGTCCAAGCTGTCAGACAAGCTACCCCGGGGGTAACAGGCTCGTCGCGGGCGAGAGACGCCTATCTTTAAGTTTTTAAAAAAGAAGGTAGGTGCTCAAATACCCATCGACCCCGCGGTTTGGTACATCGCTGTCGGCCTAGGTCATCCTGGCGGTGCAGGAGCCGCCAATGGTTGGGTTGTTCATCCATTAAAGACCTACACGAGCTGGGTTCAGAACGTCGCGAGACAGTTCGGTAGTATCTCCTGGGAGTGCAAATCCGCCTGAGAGGAAGAACCCTTAAGTACGAGAGGAACTTGGGTTCGAAGCCTCTGGTGTACCGGTTGTGAAAAGCAGATGCCGGGCAGCTACGCTTTATGGGATAAGACCTGAAAGCATCTAAGGTCGAAGCTCATCTCAAAACGAGGCGGTTTGGCGGTCGTAGCAGACGACTTTGATAGGAGGGAGGTGTAAGAGCCAAGCGCAAGCGAGGCTTTCAGCCTGCCCCTTACTAAAAGCCAGATGTATATCATATCCATTCCCTCTTCTGGAGCTTGCGGTTTTCTCAAAATCCTTAAAAACACTTTTTTCTGAAGTTCTGGTGCTTGAATGTGTTTAGACTGGCTCTTTCTTGCGCTATCTAACTTCTAATCTTTGCTTTCTATAGTTGTTGCTGCCTATAGGGTAATAATATTGCCACAATATTGAAAACGAAGGATATAGGCTTCCTTGCGCTATCTGCCTCTAATCTTTGCTATCTAAGTTTCCTCCTCGCATTTTAGCTGTTGATTTGACACAACGTTTGCAAAGACGCATGACTTGGAGATGTCAAGTCCGGGTTTACATGCTGGAACGTCTCTTCCTCTGTTTCCATATATGATTGGGGTTACGTCTCTCCCTGCTACTTCCATTTTTGCATAGGTATGGTATACCTTTTCGTCAGGCTGAATCTGCCCGTCGAGATTGCTGTCCTCTTCGCTTGCTATGCAACACCTCATGGATGGAGGAAGTGACGCAAGATACTCAATGTACAGGAAGGATTCGTCTTGTTCTGTTTCTGGGTTGTTATAAGACATATTCTGAATGGAGGGTGGTTCTTTTACCGTGCCGTCAGTATAAGTACACTTAACAAAATCTTGAGATTCGTCCCCATCGTAAGACGGATTTGTACAGAGTCTCTCGCTGCATACCTCTCTTCTTGCGCATAGAAGTGGGCATTTATAGCCGTAAGGCCAGTCATCTCCTGCTGGAATATCACACATAGAGCCATCTGCACAAATATTTGAAACGCCGGCTGTCTGCTCTGACTTTGTTCTTCTTTCACATGTGCACTTCTGGCTATCTGCAACCAATCTAACATAAGTCGTTTTTGTTGATAAGTCAACGGTGAGCCTTGAGGCGTTTTGAATCACGCAAAATGGCTGCTCCTCTGGAGAGAGAGTCTCATTAAAACCATAAGGTTGGAGTTCATTTCTTGGCTCATGGATTCCTATAATTCCACTGGAGGATAAGTTTGACGAGAGTTTTATTAGCTCCTGAATCAGTCGCGCCCTGTCTATATCTTGCCAGCTGTCACACTGAGGAGCCTCTGTTGCCCTTTCTCCAAAGTATATGAGGGATGGTAAGTTGAAATCCATAAGAAGCTTTCTTGAAGCGTTTGTCAAGTTTGTTGCCATCAGGAGCGCTTGCTCTTCCGGGGACAGCGCGCAGAACGACGGATTTCCTCCTGAATAATAAGCCATTTCGGGAATATAGGGCATTATGATTATCAGGTCAAGCTCTTTTAAAAATTCAGTGTCTATCGTACCTGGCGAGGGCGTGTGCACTACTCTTTTGTAAGTTATCCCGTTAATTGTTTGTACGTTTCCGTCTGCCTGCTCATTTAGGAGCAAGGCATAAGAAATTGCATTAACGTCTTGCATTGGAATAGCCTCGCCATCTAAAGTCGGTGAAACGCCTCTAAGGGCAGGAATTATGACTGCAGTTAGGGCGTGAGGAAACTTGCGTTTGTAGTATATGACTTTGTTTTTTATGTCTTCTATCTTAGAGGTGTTTCGCAGAAGGTACTGTTGTCCGTTGTTGTTTAGAATTGTAACCTCTGAGAGGTTAATAGTGTGAAGAGCAAGTATTGTTGTTCCTTGGTCCTTTAGGTATTTTGCAAGATTTGCTGGAAGAAATGTGTCGAATTTGTTTTGTGGTGAGAGTCTACAGGAGTAATAGGAGTAACATTCTGAAGGATTGTGTTGCTCGCACCACCCGTTTGATGCACAGGCACTACCGGTCCATTCACATGATGGAGAATCTTCGCATCGAAGCATGGTTTTGTCTTCGCAGTCGCCTATACAGGAAAAAGAAGTTACATTTGCTAAATACGGAAGCGTGTTTGGAACAACAAGAATTGGAAGAGTGGAGGCTTTTTGATATTTTTGTATTTTTACATGGAGGTAGTTTGGGTCTGGCAAAAACGAGGGACCTTGGGCAGTCATTGTTGGATGGGGTGATTGGTTGGGTTGTTCGTCTTGGACATACACTGTCACACCCTTTGCGTCTGTGTCGTTGTATGACTTAAAGGGAGAGGGAGGCGCACAGTCATAACAATATCCATTGGAAGCTGTGCATTCCCCATAGCTCTCGCTTTGAGTAAGGCAAACTGGAGTGTTTTGCTCGGTAGGCGAAATTTGTTGCACTGCACTGGTAGAAAGTGAGCAGGGCTCGCACCCTCCCCAAGAGTAGATGAGAAGTTGGCCTTCGCGCTCTGGGTCGGAAAGACAGTCTCCAAAAAGGATTTTTCCAGCATCTTGGCCTTCTCCTTGGTGTGGAGTGATAAGCACAAGGGTTTGGGTTCTTGTTGGTTCCCAGAAAAGTTCATGGGGCCACCAATCTAAACTGCCTCCCTCATGATCAAAGAATTTAAGCTCGAAAATAGTGAATGTGCCGTATCTTATGTGAAAATCAGTTCCAAGCCTCATGTTGCAGGCGCTAAGAAGTGGTATTCTTTGTTTTATTTCTTGTTCTGTGTAGTGGGAGTTGTACAGGACAGTATAGGCACGAGAAGTTTCATTAGAAGTCGTTGTTTTGGACATGTCTATCTCTAGCGGGCCTTCGAGTCTGTTGTTCTCGTACCAGTATCTGCAATTATAATGGTTATCGCCTATCTGACCAACTCCTTGTTGATTTTCACCACTGCCTACTGAAATTGAGTGACAGATATACAGCGTATCAGACCACCTATCATTAGGGAATAGAGTTCTTTCATCTGGAATTGGTGGAATTGCTCTTTCAGGCTGTCCTTCGTATGGGCAGAAGTCTTGATTTCCAAGGCCTTGATAACCTCGGGAGTCTCCGTCTCTAGAAAATGAATAAGTATTGCCGTCAATTGTAGCAGTACAGCGAAAGGTTTGGGAACTGCCGCTGTTAGAAAAGTTGCCTCCTGTGCAAACATAACATGCTGAACCGACCGATGTATCTCGCGGATGAATAGTAGCTCTCATAGGAAGTTTTTCGTTAGCAGAAAGAGCGTTTACCTTGCACTTTGTCTTTCCAAAGCTATCGATGTAGCAGCCGCAGTCAACGGGCGTTCCGTCTTTAAGAATGCATTTGTTGGTTGGGAGTATATTCTTGTTGCAGATGCCAGAGTAGCACTCCCCGTTTGATTGGCAAAGCGCACTTGCGCCCGGAATTATGTTTAGGATTTTTGAGTTGCGATTATCACACAGTTCTGGCCCTACCTGCTCTTCGTTGTCAAGCCTGTTGTTGGAATTTTCATCCAAGTAGCAAACGCAGCCTGGTTCTGGGCAGTAGCCGTTTGCTATTTCAAATTCGTATTGTTCTTTTATTTTGGAGATATAATAATCGGTGTCTATTTTTTTTGTAGTCTCTGTTGCGTAAAGCGTGCCATTGGGCCTTGAAATATTTAATTTTTCTTCTGTTGTTACATATTGACTTCTTGCTAAGAATGGTAGATATACTCTCTCATCAGCCTGTCCTGTTGGGAGAGAGCATGAACGCTGTGGGTAGCAATTATCCATGCACGCTCCTTTGCTTGAGTACTGCTTTCCTGTGCTGGCACAAGTCCACTTTATTCTCTTTACTATGGATATGTTAAACTCCTTTGTCCAGTGGCACTCGCCGCCGTCGCCGTATTTATAGTCCTCGCATGGTGTTCCCCTTAGAAGCTCATCTATGTTTGAATAACAGTTTGCTGTTATAAGTACACCCGAAGGAGAATTTACGGGGTGGGCTTCGCCCCATTTAGTTGTATACCCGATAAGGTAGCCTTTGAGTGGCCCTGATGCAAACTGCCGCTCAACGTAATTTAGATATCTGTCTTTTTGGTATTTGTTATAATCACTAAAGCCGCAGAAGACATCTGAGATGGGAGTATAAAGGCGCGCCTCTTCGAATGTTGAGAAATTGTTTGCGACTCCAAAGCGGAATGTGTTTATGAACGCTGTCGGAGACGACTTAAATTCCCTATTTGTCTCTTTGTTGAGTGGCTTGAAAGAACAGAAAGTTCCAAACAGCCCCTCCGGAACATCTGTAAAATCAAAAGAAGAAGTAGAGAAGGCGGTTGGGTTTAGGTCTTGTGGTTGGGGTAGTGCTCGGTCTCGTGCATTAAGGTAGTCAGACAAACTCATAGATATGCGTGGGTTATAGGAGGTCCTGCCGCAAATCATTGCCGCGCAGTCTGGCGCTATACAGGGGTCAGATGGAATTTGGCCGCAAACGGGGATTTTGCTGTCTACACCATTGACACAGCCTGGTGGACACCATTGAGGATTTCCATTTGCATCTGCTGGACAGATAGAAGGGTCGCAGTAATATGTGCAGTTTAGCCTTTCATTTTCGGGACCTAAATCTGATATGCTTGGGCATTCAAGCCTCTGGCTTCCATTGAGGCTTAGAACATCTCTACATTGAAAGCTTGAGGTGTAGTTACCTGAAGCGCAACAAGAAGTGTATGCGGTTTGAGCAACGCATCCGACAAGAAAAAGGAGAGGGGATATCACTAAAATGAACGAGCCGATTGATGCCGAAACTGAAATCTTTTTCATGTACTCATATCACCTTTGATATAGCTGAAGTAAGTTCTCCTAATTCCCCTCCAAGGAGTGGTGTTATTATGCGCACAAAAATAAGAGTTAGAGCAAAAGCAATAAATGGATAGTACATTATACCGATGGTAAGGGTTGCAAGCTCTGATGAGAAGAGTTCAAATGTACTTCTGCTTATGTCAACGTTCTGGGTTATTGTTGAAAGTGTAACTGATGCGCCAGAAAAACCGGCATAGCATGCATTGAACACCTCTGTTTTTGGAGTGACGTCTATATCGCCGGATCCGTGAGCATATGCTGGATCCATAACGACATAGAATGCAGGGAGTATAAAATAAAAGCCCATCGCAACGGCTATAAGAAGGCCTCCGGCCCCTCTTGTAAATTGAAATATTCGAAGGAGGATGCCAAGAGGAAGAAAAACTGACAGCATATTCTTCTCTATATAATCGAGGAAGATGTATTGCGCGTGTAGATGGATAAGGAGTGGAGTTATTTTTGAGCCAAGAAGATGGGCGCGCTCAACATCTCCACGCAAGAACCAGTCACCGCAGTAAACCTGAATGCCTACAAAGCTCAAACAAAATGCAGCTTGCTTTTCGGTTTCTTTGTTTTGTTCAAAAATTCTCTGATACATTTTGTCAAGAAAGTTTATTTTTTCCTGTATTCTGCACTTTGCAAAGGATATTGGGTTTCCGATTATAAGTCCGTTTTGGTCGATTGAAAATGTTATCGGCTGTCCTCCACACTCTATTGCGGTATCTTGGCCTATTATTATTGCAATGGTGATAAATGCGGCTAGGTTGACAAGATTTATAAGCATGACTATGAGGATTGATGATGCAGATGCCTGAAGCATCTCTGAAATGGCCCAGCGCTTTATATTTTCAAGAGATAATGACCTTCCAATGACGTATACTATTGTAAAGAAGAAAATGCATAGTGCTACTGCTGAAAGCGCAACGGCATTCCACCCAAGGCCTTCCCAGACGGAGATGAGGCCTGTGGTTGAGCCATAAGATTGGAGGATGTATGCGGGCTCCATTCATATCAACCTCGATAATCTTCCTGCATCAACCTCTTGTCCTAACAATCCTGAAACCTGCGATATAGCCGCAACAACAACAATAAGATTGATGGAAGTTATAAAGACTGAACCAAAGAATATTAGAGTTGCATTTTTTATAAGGAAGATAACGTCTGTACCTTCTTGGATTGTAGAGGAGTAAATCGCTGGAAAGAAAAGGCCCTCCAACATCAAGAGGAACGGAAAGAAGATGTAAAGCGCGACTCCAAGGCCTATCAGGGAACCTCCAAACATGCGCATAAATGGTATGCTGCGAAGTATGATACCCCAAACAAGGCAGAAGATGAGAAAGGAGTTAGTATAATCGGTGCCTACAAGAAGAATGTTATAGACGCCTATCTGCGCAAGGATGGTAGCAAGGGATATTAGAGACGAGTTCATAAACAAAGTGAGAACTGCGTTGTGTGCCTGCACTCCGGATTCTGGATTTAAAGAAACTCCAGAACCCCCAAGGATGCAGAGGGTTTTGCAGTTCCATAGTGTGAGAGTCAATTTCCTTTCATTTAGGCCTATAATTTCGCGTAGATTATAAAACGTAGAATAGGAGATTGTTTGCATATAGACTAAAAACTTTTTTGCTGCAGTGTAGACGTTGTCTGACTCCTGAAAATCTACATTGGCTTGAGATTCAATAGGTATCTGCGGAAGGTTGGTGAGCGTTACTGCGCTTCCTACCTCAATAGAGCAGAAGAGCGTCAAAATTTGGAGTATTAGTGCAATTATAATGGCAGTGCTGATAAGTTGCATAACTTCATCTTTTGACCAGGCCACTAGCCGAGGATAGCTGAGAAACTCTCCAGCAGCATATGTTATTGCTATCAGTCCTGCAAGTGCCGCAAATCCCGCGGTTGCGTAAGAGATTGCAGGCGAAAATAGATTTTGTGGCTGCTCACATATCGCTTGTTGGGAAAATGCAAACCCTCCGAGGGCAAGAACAAAAAATAATAGTGTGTTGTTTGTTCTTATCATTGCGACAACCTCACAAGGGTCGATATGTCTATTTGAGAGCCAAACATTGCTGCAAGCCACTGGATAAACAGAAGCGTTATTGTTAGGTTCAGCGCAGTCGCAAATATGGAGCGCAGATATACTTGAAAGATGAGTGGTTCAAAGTTGTAAATGCTTTTGTTATCGCCTATTTCTGTTTGGCCGATTAATGGTTCGATGAATTTTTCGCGTGTGCTTGCGTAGGAAAAATCAAATGGGTCGCATGTTTGAGTGCGAATCGTATTTGCAAGATTAGAATTTTGGTTGCTTCTGTAAGCTTGCAAGTACTCATTAGAGTCTAAAATTTCTCCAAAAAGAATTTTTTCTGAAAAAAGGAAAGTAAGCGGCAGGACAAGGTATAGCCCAGCTGCAAATGCTATTAACGTTCCACCTACTTTTCGCGTGAAGTTGAAAGTGCGAAGGAAGATTCCTATAGGAAGCAGGATAGAGAAAGCATAATTCTTTGCAAAGCTCATGATAAGGAAAATTGCCTGAAAATCTGTAACAGCAAGAGACAATGATGTTGTCGCATGGGTGATGGAAGGGCGCATTGCATTTATGGCGGAACATGTGATTATTGAATACCCAACACCTAATATTGAGCAATAGCCGGATTTTGAGCCTTCTTGTCCCGATTTCTTTGAAATTTCAAGATAGTTTGAGAGTAGGTCTTCGTAATTGCTCTTTACATCTTCAAGGGTTGCAAACGCGTAGTCATAAAATGTCCCCTCTACTTCTGCCCCACCAGCTAAAGACTTAAATGCTGGGAGGAGAGAGGCGTCTAGATAATAAGCCATGCTAGTAAGAGAAGCTAGAATCAGTGCTGTAAAGATAAGTTGGGTCAGCTCATCTTTAGTATAGGTTTTTAGTTCAGTTATATTGAAGACGGAGCTACCCATATAAAGTAGCGATATTAATGAAGCGGAGATAAGAAAAGCTATGAGTACTAGAGGAAGCCATTGTGACTGGCAACGGCAGTTAGAGCATGAGGCAGTTAAAGGACATCCGCCTCTTAGTTCTACTGCAGAAACTTCGCACTCCTCGCCTTGGTCAAGAACTCCGTTTCCACAGATTGGAAGCTGAACGTTGACGTTTTCTGCAATACATTCGCCGTTTTGGCAGATATAACCTTCTTGACATGGAGGGGAGCAGAGTGCAGCGTTTCCTCCTTCTCCAGCGGAGAAAAGAACAGCTGAGGCTAGGATAATGAAAAAGAGCTCAAGTATCAACGCCTTTTGTTGCTTCATTTTGCTCCACATCACAAAAATCTTGATATTCCCGGAAGTTCTATATCTCCTCCGAATGTTTGGGAAAAAACTCTAATGAATGCTATCAAGACAACTATATTAAAGAGTGGAAGAACGTAAGCAGGAATTGCAAGCACACCTACATTTTTTGTGTCACTCATGGTTGTTTTTGCTCCTGTCTGGCTGGATATAAAGCCTGCAGGGGTAAAATCGCGTGAAGCGGCGGTTGGGAGATTGCAAACTTCTGCACAATTTGTCCGTATTGGGGGTATTGTGGTGCAGTCATCATCACATTTGAGGCACGAAGTGCAAAGTGATGGCGGTGAGTCTGTTGTGAAATTGCTTTTGCATTCCTTGTTGCAATATGGTTCAAGGCAACTTGCGGGACAGTTTATGTCTCCAGCGTCTGCAACTCTGCACCTTTTTGGGCATGCAGAACATGTTCCGTCGGGTTGTGGTTGTATTGAGCCGTAGTTTTGACGAGTTGGAAAGTTTGCACAGTTTTGAGAGGGAGAGGGGATCTGAATTCCACAATAAGCTCGACAGGCAACACAGGAAGGGTTGGTCCTACAATGTAATTGGAAGTAGTTGTCAGCGTCCTCATTGTCTTGGATGTTGGCGATGCGGCATTCGCGCTGGCAGCTTCCGCAAAGGGTAAGGCAGTCAAGTAGTTTTGGGTCTGGAATCCCTATCCTGCAGTTTGGTTCGTTTTCGCTTCTTCCCATTGGGCAATGTTCTTCTGTACATTCCTCGCATGCTTTCCAGACAGATTCTCCGTTTTCCTGCACTGGAAAGTCTGATGGCTTTGGAATTCTCCAATAGCCATCGACGGGGTCGTTTGGGTCATCATCTGACTTATCATCCGGATAAAGTGGATTGAAGTAATAAACACGACAAAAGTCTGGGCATAGTGTGCACTTGCCTTGGCATTCTGGCGACATATAACTGACTGAATTTATTATTGCACATCCAGATATATAGCAGCCATCTTGAGAATCTTCTATTCTATTTGCTCTGGAGCAAGTATTTTCACCAAATAACTGTTTGATTTCCTCCGGGGGGTCGGGTTTTTCGTCATCAGAAAAACATGTTGTCCTCTCGCGATAAGGGACATATGCTTGGTTGTCTGAATTCAGCTTACTTTTTCCTCCAACCTTACACTCGTCCGGGCAAGTGGAGCAAACGGCCCGTACATCAACGTCCTTAACTATTTGACCTGCGTGTTCAGAGTCTTCTGCTATGAGATCTGATTTGGTGCAAGAAGGATTTTGGATAGGATAGGGAATTTCTCTACATATGGAGGGACATGAGAGGATTACGGTTTGGCCAGTTATAGTCTCACCTTCTTGATTTACAACCATTTGATTTGTCAGTTGTCTCTTGCAACTTCCAAGCTCTTCGCAAGTGTTTATTTTCGGTGGGTTGAAAGTGCATTCTCCAGGACAATAATCTGGAGGTGGGGAGACCATCTGGTCTCCAAACACTGCAACTTTTAGAGTAAACCAAGAAAAGACGTAGAGCATTGGCCAGACTAAAAGCAGGGATATTCCGATTGCAAGTAAAAGCCCTCCTAATCTGCGCGAAAAGAAAAATGTGCGGAGGATAACTCCATAAAAAATGAGCACAGATGAAAGAGATGCTGACTGCGGGTTATTTGTTGAAGCCAGATTGGATAGAAAGCTTTTTTGGGTGGCAAGCGAAGAGTATATCCCTGAGAGAACATCGAAGTTGTATGAATATCTTTCTGTGTACATGGAATAGCCGGCATTTTTTCCTGAATAATAAGCGGCCCAGAGTGTGTAGTACGTGTTGGTAGACACTCCTTCTCGCTCAGAGGATTTTTTTGCATTTTCAAACGCATCTATGAGATTTGATTTTAGCGTTGAGTTTGTAATTGAAAGAAGCGAATCTAAGTAGCACAAACCAAGCGAGATTACATACGGCTGATTCTGGATGGGTTGGCAGGCAAATTGGCCTGCTGTTATTGATAGTAGAAACGAAGAAAGGAACGAGAAAATAGCGATAAGAGAGATTATTATCAGAGCTGAAGCAAAGACTTGTGAGAGTTCTGTATTTGCCCAGACTTTTATTTCTGGGATGTTTAGCCCTATCCCAACAATATATGCAATAGAAACGATGGATAAGGAGATGGCCAGCGCGATTATTGATGCCGATTGCCAATTTCCATTTCCAAGAAATTGATTATATGTAAGATCTATGGGGGATAGCTGTAGGAGTGGCTGTGGGTACGAGAAAGTAGAGAATAGCAAAAGAACGAGGAGGATCTGCGTCTTTTTTAATTTTGTATTCATTTACATCCCTATTTCAGAAACCTTACGGATTGCGGATGCAAACCCATGCACTGAGGTTATTATTATAATTATCGCGAGATTCGGAAGAAAAACGGCTTGTGGGAGAAGCAAGGCGAGCGTTTTAAAGGAAACGTGTGGGTCTGCAGCAATATAAAATGAATCAAGAACTTGGCTTGTTAGAGGATATGTGTTTGCGAAGAGGGTATAGATTGCTGGAAATATTAAGTAAAGTGAAAAGCAGAGTGCCATAAGATAGTTTCCTGCGGTCCTGGTTGGTGGAAGGACTCTTAGAAAAATTGCAAAGGATAGGAAGAGTACTATTATTGGTTGGTTTTCTTGAGGGGTGGAAATGAAAAGAAGCCTAAATAGTTCTAACTGGAGTTTTATGCTGACTATCATTGGTATGAGCAGGTCTATCATCACTTCCTGGGATTGTGAATACGCTCTCCTGATTGCGTCTTTTGATTCTCCTTTGCCACCTTTAAATGGAATGCCAACAAAGAGATAGTTTGTTGCTTTGAGTTGATTAGTAAGACTACCTTCAGTTAGACGTTGAACTTCTGCCGTTCCGATTCTTTGAAGAGAGTCAAGGTATTTTGTTGAGTAAACGTACATCGTTGTACCTTCCGGGACATTTAAAAATGAGCCTATGACGGCGTTTGAGTTTTCAAGAAAGTTTGTTGCTAGAATCAAAACGGCAAAAATAGCTGACCAACCAAGATGCACTGCTTCGTCTCTTAGCAATATGTCAAGATGTACATTGCCTCCGAAATATTTTGAGTACATAAATGCAAGGGCTATGAGCAGGACGATTAAAAAAAATGCAGAGTGCACCAGTGCAGCGATGTTGCCTGAGCTAGGGCAGTCCTGTTGACAATAGACAGGTTCTGCTCCTTCACATCTGCCGTTTCCACATTCAAATGATGTTTGGATGCACCTGCAAGAATAGGGGTCGCAACTAAACTTTTCACTACAGTTGTTTTCTATTCCAGGATCGCACTCTTCGCCTTGGTCAAGAACTCCGTTTCCACAAAGCATTTGAGGAGGCTGTTTAGTTATTAAAACCTCCTTGCTTTCTTGCGCTGAGATTATGCTATCTGAATAGATAATCGACGCTTTAAACACCAGTGTTTTTCCTTCTGAGCAGGACTCATAGAGTGGGCATACTATTGACCTTGTTAGTTGTTGGTCTGCCTGTACTTGTGTAGAGCCACTTAACAGCACTTCGGATGAAGATTCTGAACGGATTACCCACTCCCACTCAAGACTTTGGGGGCTAACACCTTCTGGAGACGGAATGGTGATCCGTAATGATGGTGATTGTGACTCTGTGGCGGGGTTTGGCGTAATGTCAGAAAGAATTGGAGGGGGATGTTCTGGCACTAATTCATCTATAGTAGCTTCGTCAAATGTTTCATTGGAGGTGTAGCGTTCTCCTTGGCCATAAGAAAGAGTTGCATAAAACCTAAGAGTTGAACGATCAGGGCAACCGTTATCCAGATTGAAGCAGTAGTAGGTTTGATATGAGTAATTTGTTGTTCCTCTTCTGTAGGCCTGTGTTCCTTGATGAATGGTTACACTCATTCCGTCCGGTTGCGTTAATTCGAAGCGCCAGTTTATAGTGTTGGGCTCAATGATGTTTTCAGGTATTGTGACGATTCCGTTAAAAACGTCTCGGGGATTCGCACGTTTTGGTTTAATTGAAACTGATGGTGGGAGGATAGGTTCATAGTATGCATCGTCAGATTGAGAGTAATCAGTGCAAGCATAAACAGAGCATGCCCTTACACGAACATGAACGTTTCTTGGTGATGAGGCTGAGCACCCTGGATAGTCTGAGCATCTAAAAGACATTGCTGATTGGCCCTCCATCCATGGAGTTTCAAAGTCTGGTCCGTCTCCAAGATAGGCAACCCACTTAAATTGATAGATAAAGTTACTTGCGTCTCCCTGTCCGGCAGTGACAAGTTGACATGAGGAGCGGCCGGATATTTGGTTGCAATAATTTCTATTTGCGACAGTGGCTGAATCTATTCCTGAAGTGTATCCTCTGCATCGAATGTTCCACGGAGGTCCACTTTCGCCTTCAAGCCCTTCATCTGGGACACAAGAGTTTGAGTTTACATCCCAGTGACAACCGGCGGGTTGCTCTTGAAGAAAATAAGGAGCGTTATAATCGCTATATTGGGCACTCAAAGAATTACAATTATTTTGGTTTAGGATACTGCATCTTGCTTGTGAATTTTGAGCTCCCTGAGCAAGCTGGCATAATCTGCTGGCAAAATAACTCCCTGCTCGGCAGCCTCCGCTCCAGTCATTGCTTATGCTAACTGTTGTTGAATACGAAGGAATTGAAATTAGTGTGAGCTCTGGTTTTTCTGGAATGCCGGACACAACATTACCGCCTGCACCCTCGTCATCATCACCGATTATGCAATTTTGTGACATAAGAAATTGAGCAGCAAATACTAGAAAGAGCAGGATGAAACTATAGGGGCTTTTCATTTATATCAACCTATAAAGACCAATTATTCTGGTATCGCCTCCAAGAACTTCTGATGTGCCTTTGGTCATTACGACCGTTATAAAAACTGTTAAGAGGATGGATATTAGCGCATTTGTGTAAAAGCCAGATATTAGATGTAGAACTGATTCAAGAGGGGAGTAATAGTCTGAAATGAGCTCTGATTGAGATATTGCTGCATAGTTATAGAGTGCTGGCCCAAATGGAAGCGGGAATCCCTGCACAATTGCAAGGTAAGTTAGCTTTACTATGTTCGCACATGAAAAGAAGCCGCCTGCAGTGGCAGGATTTGACAGAAGAATACTACATATGAGCCACTCATAGAAGTCTTCTCCGGGTAAAACGAACAGCGCAAATGTAGATGAACACACTAAACTTTGTGCTGGTGGACTACCGGGATCAAAATCAGTTGCATTTTTTATTGAGTTTAGGTCTAAGTTTGTTTGTGTATAGGCCCATGAGGCAAAAACGATACTGGCAGGAAACCAAAGATATGCTCCAATACACACAGCAATAAGGGTAGTACCTACCCTTCTTGTTAATGGAAATGTTCTTAGGGCAAACGCAGCTGGTAGAAGAAGTGTTGGGATTGTTGATGAGAAAAAGTAAAGAAGCATTTTTTGTATTGAAAAGGCATATATTATTTTTGATAAATTATCCAAAGCTTGGAGGATGCTTGAGGTTAGGATAGATAGTCCAGCTGATGGAGAACGGGATATAAATTTATTTGAGTAAAACGGAATAAGTGGAGTGCTTAATGAATAAGAAAAACTTGAAATCTTTGAAATGTAAAAGTTTACTTCAGCCAGATAGTTTATTGAATTTCTCGAATTCTGGATAAAGTAATCAATGTGAGAAATCGCAGCTGAAGTCATATCTGGAGAACCCGTAATCGCA
The DNA here is from genome assembly GCA_038869735.1 of Candidatus Anstonellales archaeon. Lineage (NCBI taxonomy): Archaea > Nanobdellati > Microcaldota > Candidatus Micrarchaeia > Candidatus Anstonellales > Candidatus Anstonellales archaeon. The sequence goes on from JAWCQO010000005.1 coordinate 37,573, forward strand.
CTTGCAAATGTCTCTATTCCAGCTATAGCAATAATGGTGGCAATTATTAATGCTGCACTTGCAAAAACCTCTCTAAATTCTGATTTTGACCAAACGTGGAGTTGGATTGAGTTGGTAAATTCTGCAAGCATATAGGCAATGGCTGAAATTACGACGGCTGCAAAAAGACCTATTAGGATTATTGGTGAAATAGCGATTTGGACTGCATTGCCAAATAGGCGCGGGGCTGAAACGCACTGGCAACTTTCACAAATAAAGGCGTCTGCACATTGGTTGGTGTATTCACACTGTTCGTTTTCTTCGTCAATTATTCCGTTTCCACAATAAGGTGGGTTTGCTCTAGCCACTTCATTTACTGACACACAAGAACAGGAGAAGCATCTCTGACCGACTTGGCAGTCTGCATCTGAATCGCACTCTTCGCCTTGGTCAAGAACTCCGTTTCCACAGCTGGATGTGAAAGTATAGGGATTGAAATCTCTAATTGATTCACATGTGCAATTTTGAGAGCATGTGTAGCCTGGAGCACAATTGTTTGTGTTTATGTCGCATTCCTCTCCAGCATCTAAAAATCCATCACCGCACTGTGGTCCAAAAGCTATCTGTTCGGCTGTTGGGCTGCATTGGTTATTTAGGCAGGAATATCCTGCTTTACAATCAGCATTTGTTAGGCATGATGTTTTGCATGTGCAAGATTGCGAGCAGACGTATGCGCCACAGTTGAGGTTTTGTTCTTTGTCGCATTCCTCTCCAGCATCTAAAAATCCATCACCGCATACTGGAAGGGAAGATACGCACTGGCAACTTAGAGGATCGCAGAGTTGTCCGCTTTTGCAGATTATTTTAGAATCAGCCGGGTCACACTGTTCCCGTCCCGTAATTTTTCCGTCGCCGCATACTGAGTTATCCTGTACGCACTGGCATCCGGGGTTACAGTAAAAGCCGAATGGGCAATCGCTGTGAATTTCGCATTGCTCTTGTGGTTGCTCGACTATTCCGTTTCCGCATATGTGAGCAGGGGGGCTACTTTGAGCAAAGAAAACTCCGCTTGAAAGGAGAAGAGTGAAAAATAGTATGGCGAATATGGAGCGCTTGTCAAAAATCACAAAGCCAAGCATCATAAACACTAGACATAATTAATTTAAATTGATTTCTAAGTGAGAAATTTTCTGATGCGGATTGGAGATATTCTAATTGATGGATGGCTCGTTCTTGCCCCTATGGCTGGAAAAACAGATATTGCGTTTAGGCATCTGTGCAAAGAATTAGGGGCTTCATTGGTATTTTGTGAATTTGCAAGTGCCGAGGGCATATTGAGAAATGAGGAATACGCTCTTCGAGTGATGAGAACTGAAGAATCAGAGCGTCCGGTCGGAGTGCAAATATTTGGGGAAGGTGCTAAAAGGATGGGAGAGGCTTGTAGAAAAATAAATGAGCTGAAAGAGCACGGGAGAATCTGCCCTGACATTCTTGACATAAATTTTGGATGTCCTGGAAAAAATGTTATGAGGTGTGGTGCTGGAGCTGCCCTTCTTAAAAATAAAGAAGAGATTAAGAGAATACTTAACGCATGTATTGAAAATTCAAAAATACCAATCAGTGCAAAAATTAGAATAGACGGAGGGGTAGAAAGAACTATTGAAATTGCAAAGGAAATTGAGGATTGTGGTGCTTTTGCTCTGACCGTTCATGCAAGGACTATCGCTGGTGGAAAGAAAAGAAATTCGGTGCAGTGGGAGGTTATAAAAAGGGTGAAGGAGAGCGTGAATATTCAAGTTATAGGTAATGGGGGAGTCATTAGCTGGAAAGATGCAATTCGTATGCGCAACTTGACTGGATGCGATGCTGTAATGGTTGCGCGGGGTGCGTTGTATGATCCATTTATATTTCTGAAAGCTTCATCCGTCAAAATAACGAGCAAAGAAATTGAGAATCCTGAAAGGGTAAAGTATGAGAGGATGAGCGCTTTGAAAAGATATGTTGAACTTTCACAAAAGTTTGGGATTTTGAACCTGCAAAGTGTCAGGTCGCATGCACTAGATTTTTGCTTTGGGCTTGAGAGAGCTAGAGAAATGCGTGAGAAGATATCAAAGGCAGGCGATATAGATGATATTGTCAGGGTTTTTGGGGAAATTTAAGTTATTGCTTTTTGATTATTTTGAAGGTGGCTTTGAGGCATAGTTTTTTAATACTCTGGTAAGGTGTAACAATGTTTTTCTTACGTCATTTTCGGACTGACAGCCAGTGCAGATTATCTTGCCGTTTTTAAAAAGAAGGAGAGAGGATTTTGGATTTTTGAATTTTAGGATTGCGCCTGGGAATTGCTCGGGTTCGTATTCTACGTCCTCTACTTCCGCAGCTATTGAATAAAGGTCAAGGTAAACGCCAAGTGATGCTGAAGCAACGATATTTTCTATCTTGAATTTTGGTTTTGCGTGTGTTTGTGGAGTTGTTTTTGCGTATGGTTTTAAAAGGTTCATTGTTCTGTTGACTGTTGTTTGGACTTGGGATTCTGACTGACAGCCCGTGCAGATTATCTTGCCGTTTTTAAAAAGAAGGAGAGAGGATTTTGGTTCTTTTAGCTTCAGGATTGCGCCTGGGAATTGCTCGGGTTCGTATTCTACTCCAGGTATTTTAAATGCTATAGAATAGAGGTCAAGCTCTATGTTGAGGTTTGCGCTTGCGACAATGTTTTCTATCTTGAATTTTGGTTTTGGTATTCTTATTCCACTCATCTCAACACAACACCTGCTACTTTGAAAACATTTTTAAATAGGTATATTTTGGATGACGGCTTTAAAAAGGTATATATATCAATTTATAATGGAGCTATCAATAGCATGACGCCTTTGAGCTATAGGTAGTGTTGAGTTTAGTGGGTGATTTGATGGCAAAGATGTCAAAAGGGTTGCTTAGAAGGAAAACGCGTGCCCTTGGAAGGTCATCAAAAAGACTCAGCATAAACCGTGTTGTCAAGACATATGGGATTGGAGACCGGGTAGTTATAAAAATAAATGCGCGATATGGCGGCGCCCCTAACCCGCGGTTTAATGGTAAGGCAGGAATGATTGTAGGGAAAAGGGGTAAAGGATGTGTTGTTAGAATAAAGGATATAGAAAAAGAAAAAGAATTAGTCGTCTTACCTATGCATCTTCAGGCTCGGTAAGTTAGTTTAGTTAAACTTTGTGTTGGGGGTATTTCTGTGATAGGAAAAAACATAAAGTCAAAAACACCACTATGCCTTGCAGAAGTAAAGGAAATTTTGGATAGTAGAAAGAAAGATGGAGAGTTCGGATTTGAGCAAAAGGCGTCTTATGATTATTGCGAGAAGTTTTGTCACCTTAGTCTAGAGGACGCAAAAGGTCTTTTGGAAGAACTAGGGAAAGTTGAGAAGCTAAACGAAGAAGCAAGGATAAAGATAGTGGATATATTGCCAGAATATGCGTCTCAAATTCGGCTCATTTGTCAGAAGGCAAAGGTAGAGTTAAGCGAAAATGAAGTTGAGAAAATATTAAACATTGTAAAAAAGTATTTGGAAGTTGCAGATAAAAGTAGAAAAGTAGAAAAAGATGAGCAAAAGATTTCTGAATCTGAAAAGGGAGAAGATGAAAAAAAGAAAAAGAGTCAAAAGAAGAAAGGGAAGTGAGTGTTATATTGGTTGTGGTTGTTGCTTATGGGAGAAATGGAGGAATGGGCTTACGTTCTTGATTTTATGCCGCAGGGGATGGCTGCTTCTCGAGAAGCCGAACCGTTGGCACAGGTTATTGGAACAAAGTTTTTCACCTTACTTGAAGTTATTCTGAAGCCGGGAGTTGCGGTTTCTATTGAATCAAAGGTTTATGTGGGGCGAGACAAACGCGTAGAGGTTGATAGGATAAAAAGAAGAATTGGTGTCCGAGAACTAACAAATACTGCAAAGACAGAGCTGCATCCGGTTTTGAAAAAAATTGTGCAGGAAAGAGAAAAGGATTTTGTACAGTTCTTTAACAAGTGCGGTCCTATATCAATAAGACTGCACCAACTTGAGCTTCTTCCGGGGGTTGGAAAAAAGCATATGGAGCAGATATTGGAGGAGAGGGAGTTGAGGGGATTTGAGACCTTTGCTGATATAAGAAACAGAGTGACCTTGCTTAGTGACCCATTAAATATAATTGTTACAAGGATCGCGCGGGAGTTAGAGGGCGTTGAAAAATACTATCTTTTTGTAAAGCCTCCTCTATCGTCAAAGAAAGGATTATATTAAAAAGAAAAGGGGATATTTTTTAGTGTTGGTGGGCCCGTAGCGCAACGGATAGCGCGCTTGGCTTCGGTCACAATTGAGCCTGAAAGTGGAAGAAACCAAGAGGTTGCGGGTTCGAATCAGCTGATGTTAGGACTTTGACATTGCCTAAGCATAACTGTGACAATCCCGTCGGGCCCGTTATTTGGCTTAGGCATCATTTGGTTTAGAAGGTGGGGGGAGGATGTCGGCAGGCAGAAGGAGGATTAAATCGGTTTGCGCTTTTATCTTTTTCTTTGTTTTGGTTGGGTTATTTTATGGTCTTGAGCTTTTGGTTTCCAATGCCACTGTTGGAAAGGACATTTATGTTTTAGTTTATGAGGAAAGAGGCGAGTTGTTTGATGGGGTGGGGAAGGCTCAAACTCCAACGGGCGCTGAAATTTTTTTTGAATTATATCATGGGCAGGGGAGAATAAATGCTAGTGAGGTTGGTAGGTGGGAGATCTGGGTTGGGGAAGAAAAAAGAGATGTGTTTGTCTTTGACGAGAAGCCGCGAACGAGGGTGTTTGAGGGGCAAGCCGATTTTTTTCTTCTTTTTTCTTTTTTGCTTGCACTTGTAGTTGTATTTGGGTTTTTAGGTGTCGTTTTTATTTGTAGAAAGCTTGTTTTGGAAGAAGAGAGAGTGGATTTGATTAGGGAAACGCGAAAGCGAACACTTGGTAGGGAGGAAGCAGGACGTGGCAGATAAGCGGCTTGGACAGAATTTTCTTTGCAATGAGGATATACTTGAATTTGAAGCTAGTCTTGTTGAGATAAGTGGAAAGAGAGTCATTGAAATTGGCGCAGGCGATGGAAGACTTTCAAAGAAACTTGTTTTGAAAAACCCAAGCAGGCTTGTACTAATTGAAAAAGATAGGAATCTTGCGCGAGTACTTGAAAGTGAGTTTAAAAATATGAGTAATGTTTCAATCTTAAACTGTGATGCGCTTGAGGTTGATTTCTCTCGATTTGATGTTGTGTTTGGGAATATACCGTATAGTATAAGCTCTCCGCTTCTGTTTTTGCTTGCAAGGCAACAAATTAATAGAGCGGTATTATGCTTGCAAAAGGAATTTGCTCTCAGACTTGTGGCAAAGCCAGGAACAAAGGAATATGGAAGACTGTCGGTAACTGCAGGGCACTGTTTTAACAGCAGAATAATGCGCATTGTTCCTGCCGAAGCGTTTAGACCAAAGCCAAAGGTAGATTCAGCAATAGTTATGCTGGAGCGACGAGGAGAGGCGCTTGGAGATGAAGAGTCTGATTTCATCAGGAAGATATTTTCTTATAAAAAACAAAAGGTGAAGAATGCAATTAAGCATGCATTTCAAACTCTTGGCTCATCGGTTCTTGAGATGCTGCCCCACAAAGACAGAAAGGTTTATACACTCAATATAGAAGAAATAAGAGATGTGTTCTGGAGCTTGAAAGCTTATGGGAAAACGGATTAAGCTGGTGGATATGCACAAGAGGCACAAAAAAAAATTTAGAGGGAGGCTCTCTTCTTACGTACTTGTTGTTTTGGGGTCGTTGAGTTTTTTTCTTTGGGCTTATGGGAAAATAGATGTTATAATTCTCTCGGCCGTGTCAGTTGTTTTAATTTTTTTGGGCTTTATTGTATGCGCCTATATGCATTTCTGGTCAAGGGTTGCTGGGGTTTTGGGGGTTTTGCTGGCGCTTGTTCCTGTAGTGATTGAGAAAATGCCTTATTGGGAATATGTAGTACTTTTAGGAACTGCTATTGGATGGTGGGTTTGGAAGCACGATTAGATGTTACTTTTTCTTGTTACTTTTTTCCTCTTTTGGAGTTAGGAGAGACATTATTTCTCTTGATTTTTTCTCAAAATCCTCTCGCAGTTTATCTATTTCGTCTAGTTGTTTTGAGGGGGAGCTGGTAACTTTGGGGTATGTAGAAGGTTCTTTTTGTTTGGATACTTTTAGACCCGCAGTGTATCTAGAGGGAATCCCTTTTTCTATTTTGGGTTTGGAAATGCTCGAGCTTTTTTTAGCAAGTAGGTCTTTTAAAAGGGAAATGCTTTCAAACAGGCTTTTCTTAGATGAACCGAATCTACGAGCATAATTCTCTATTTTTGAAAGTGTGCGCGAGCTAGATAAATAAGTTGCTGAAATATCGCTATCGGTTTTGGCCGCTTTTACCTTCGCTATTTCTTTTGCAAGCTTTCGTTCATATTCGTCTTCTAGCGATTTTGCAATTGTAGAGAGCTTTCTTTGCGCCTCTTCCATTTCTTTTTTTCTTGCTTCTTCTGCCTCCTCCTTTAGGCGTTTTATTTCCTCGCTTAGCTTTGCTTCTTGTTCCGCTTTCAGTTTGTTTATTTCTCTTTTTAATCGTTCTATCTCCTTTTGGGCTTCTGAAAGATGAATTTCTTTTCTTGCAAGCTCTATATCACCTAGGAGATCTTCTGGAGTGAGAGGCATGTCGTCGCGTTGTTTTTGGTATTTTTGTTGAGGTTGGAAGGTATCCGTTTCATTAGTCAATTCGATTTGTTCGGTTTGGTTTGCTTGCATGCTTGGCGTTGGTTTTTCCATTGGTTTTGGCGGAACAGTCAAGTATATCTCGTCAAGTATTATTTTCTTTGGTGAAGGTTCTTTGATTGGCTTGGTGGAGGTTATTCTTTGACTTACTTCTTGCGTTTTTGGTGCTTTTCCAAGGAGTGATTCAAGAGCATTGACACGTATTAGCAGATTCTGATAGATAATTGGCTCGGGCTGAAAAAAAGCAAGGGGAACTATCGGCTCGTAGCTTGTCGTTTTCTTTGGCGTTGTTGCTTTCTTCTCCATTTGTGCTACCGCTTTGGAGAGTGATGCAAAATCTGTCTGGAATTGTTCTCCCATATAATTGAAGATGTGTAAGAAGAATTAATAAAGATTGAGTGTGATGAGTCAGAGGTAATAGTATGGGCGAAGGATTATTCTATCCGCGTCAGGTTGTTCTTTTGACGTCCTCCTATCGCGGAAGAAGCAATCTCTCGTGTCTAGATGCAATCCTTCCAGTTGGCGACGGACCGGATTTTGTGGTTTTTACTCTTACAAAAAACTCATTTACGCTTGAACTTATCGAGAGATCAAAGGAATTTGTAATTGCAATTGTTGACGCAAGGTTTAAAGATGCAGTACGCCTTGCAGGAAGCGTTTCTGGAAATGTGGTGGATAAAGTCTTAGAGGCAGGGATTGTTACGGAAAGGGGAGCATATGTAAGTGCTCCCTACATTGTAGGTGCACTTGCAAATATAGAGTGCCGCGCTGTTGGAAGCTTTGAATGTGGAGAGCGCGCCATAATTGTTGGGGAGGTTCTAAAGATTAACAAGGAGGCGTCTGAGGGGAGGGAAAATTCAAAAAGTCTTTTTATAGATGTGGATGGAAGTTTATTTGAAGTTGGGTGAAACAAGAGTGGTACAGGATCTGCAAGAGATAAGTGTGATAAAGCCAAACAAAACTGCCAAAGAAAGGCAGAGAGATGAGGAATGGGTAAGACAACAGATTGGTGAGGTTGGGATTGATATTTATAAACGAATTGAAGGGAAGCGTAAGTTTGTTGACATCGAACGCGAAGTTTTGCTGACTCAAAATGAGCTTGGCTCAATTCTAGCAAGCATGCAGGTTGGAGGAGTAATAAGAGCGCTCGATGATATGGGAAAACCTATTGAGCTTAACCGGATTTTTTTAGAGTATCGGCGTGATAGAGAAGTAGATGCAGGCGAAAAAGAGGAAATTAGAGAAACAAAAAAACGCATTAAAAGCATTTGGGGAGAAAAAGGCATCAGAATTTACGATAGCGTAGAAGGTGATTCTGCATTTGAGGATATAGTAAGAAAAAGCGGTATCCCAGCAGATGAAACTAAAAAGATTATTTTTGAGATGGAACGTGAGGGGATAATAAGACTTGAACGTAACAGAGAAACCGACACATCTGCAGTTTCTGTGAAGTACATAAGAAATCTTGGTCGAAATGCAATTGCCTATGCTAAATTTTTGTGGAACCCACTATATTTTTTAGTAGTTTTTAATGCCATAATGCGGTTTGGGCTTGCGGCGCTGATAGTGTTTAAAATGATAAAAAAAGAGGCAACTGTTCCGGAGATAGCGGCAGAGGCTGGTATTAGTATAAAGCATGCGTTAAACATCATTGAATTTTTTGAAAAGAAGAAGATTGTGGCCATCCTGAGATTTGGGCGAGAAAAAATAAAAGAGAAGTATGGAGCAATTGGTGCGGAAATTTTGAAGTGTTTTGGTTCTGATGGAATGTTGATCTATGAGTTGTACAAAAGAGGAAAGACGCCATCTGAAATAATAAAGCAGTCCGGGGTTTCTCCAAGCTGCGTTATTGAAATTATTGCATTTATAAATAAGTTATGTAGGATTCCCATTGATGCAGAAAAACTCTTGCGTTACGAACGATATAGAATTGAAATGGAAAGATCATGATGTGTTTGTTGGATTTGAGTTTGTTGGTTGCTCATTGGCTGGTTTGAGGTTTTTTGAAGTAGAGAGTTAAGATGTCTCCATCTTGCAGTGTGTGTGAGGGCCCAACCATTTGACCTTCAAAGCGAGCGGATGGGCCCCAAATTCTTGCAAACTGGAGGTCTTCTAACCGACTTTCCTGTATCCTTTTACATACATCCGCTACTGTTGAACCTGACGGTAGCATGAGGGGATATTGGATGTCTGCCTTGCTGCCTCTTGGCCTGGTATATACTCGGATTAGATTGAGTTTTTTGTATATCTCACGCTTTAAGAGGTCTATGTTGATGTTCTTTTCAACTGATATTGGGATAAAGTCAAATTGGAGGCTTGAGAGATAGTCTGGCGGCGCCAGATCAACTTTATTTATTGCTATTAAGCTTGGGATGTAGCACCTATTTCCTACGCAGATGTCGATAAGAGAATCTTCGTCTGCGTCTTCCCTAAACGTTATATGGGCGTTATGTATTTTGTATTCGTTTAGGATTCCTATTATTGTCTTTGGAGAGAGCTTTGTAAGCCTAAGCGTTGAGCTTATTTCTAAGCCTCCAGATGTTCTTTTTATTATTGATATCTTAGGTGGTGACTTGTCAAGTCGAATGCCCATTGCTTCAAGCTCATTTTTGATTGGCTCGGGGTTCGGTTTAAATATATCAAGAAGGATGAGGATCAGGTCGGCACTCCTTGCCACTCCAATAACCTCTCTGCCTCTGCCTCGTCCTTCATGAGCACCCTCTAAGATGCCTGGAAGGTCCAGTAACTGTATTTTAGAACCCGCATATTCCATCGTTCCTGGGATGCAGGAGGTTGTAGTAAAGTAATGTGGCGCCGTCTTACTTGATGCGTTAGTAAGAGCATTTAGAAGGCTTGATTTTCCTACTGATGGCAAGCCTATTATCGCCACCGTTGCGTCGCCGGATTTTCTTACAGCAAACCCTGTATCGCTTTTAGCAGATTTTTTTGGCGATGCAAGTTGTCGTTTGATATTCGCAATTTTAGCTTTCAATATACCGATGTGATATTCTGTTGCTTTGTTTTTCTGAGTGCGTCTGAGTTCTTCTTCAAGTTCCCTCAATTTGTCTGTAAGTCCCATACAGATATTAATATGGTTCAATGAAGATTTTATAGATTGGGATTATGGAAGTCGAAAAGGCTCTTGACGTACAGCAGAGAATCGAAAAAATTATTGATGCACTACGGCCAAAGGGGATAAACCAGTTTAGGATAATCTGTATGCGGAGCCGGGGTTCAAGTTCAAGAGCCTATGCAAGAATATGGAGCATGCCCAAGATTTGGCAGAAAGCGCTTGACATAGGCACATTTTATGTTATTGAGGTCTTGAGTGAGAGGTTTGATGGACTGAGTGATGAGGATAAGACAAAGGTATTGATACATGAGCTTATGCACATACCGCAAACGTTTTCAGGTGCACTCCTTTCTCATGGGCATCGAGGTGGGAGGGGTGATTGGGAACGAGAAGTCGAGATGCTTTATAGGGAATACAGCTCACGCGTAAGATATATGAACAAATAAGAGCTTGCTTTGATGGTGGGGCAAATTGTTAAGAATTGTTAAGAATTGTTTGGAATGTTGTTTGGGCTTCCGATGTTTGTTTAACGTTGTTTGTCTAAGTCACGATTGAAAACTCAAAAGTCAGCATCAATCTCAAAGAGGGCTACTGGGTGTTCAATTGAAAGATTTTCCAAGACCTGTGGATGAATCTCGCCAATCCTGCCGACAGATTTTCCTAATAAATTAATTGTGGCACAGCGGCCCTCAATAAATGTTGTGCCGGCAACTCCTTCTTCTTTCTTTAGGGTGTAGGTTTTGTTGCTCTCGCGCATCAGTAGCTCAAGCACAGACTTTATCTTTGAGAACGATGCGTTGTGAGACAAAATTGCAACGCATAGTTTCTCTTTTTCTTCTGGAACTGATACGGTACCAATCTCGTATATTTTTTGAGGCAATCGCTCGTTTTTGCTCTCTGAGAAGACGCGGAGTAATCCTGGGATTAGTGATGGGCGAAAAGTCGTGAAATCTTCTGTTAGAGGATTCTTTATTTTTACGCCTCTAGCATCTATTCCACAAAGTGACAACTCGTGGGGAGAGGTTAAGAGCCAGCTTTTTATTTCAAGAAAACCTGCTCCCACGAGAATAGCGTTTGCTGGATGCTCATCTTTTGAGCTTCCGGTTGTCGATAGCTGGGGAAGTGTTGGAGTGAAGTTGTCGTATCCGTGAGCTATTGCTATATCTTCGTATATGTCCACTTCGTGCATTATGTCTGCGCGATAAGGTGGGACAAGAACCGCTGAAGGGCCGGCCAGAGAATAGCCCATTTTGAGTAGATAGTCTTTAATTTGCGACTCTGTAAACTTTATTCCTAAAAGGCGCTCGCATCTTTTTATTGAAAATTTCTTTATGTGTGGGGTTAAGTTAGGAGTTAGTTCTTTTCCACATTTTATTTTTTTAATCTTGCCGCCACGGTCAGCTAACATGCAGACCAATATGTTGAGGGTTGCATGCACTGCATCTTTTGAGGTGCCTGTTACGTCTATCAGTAAATTTTTTGTGTTTTCACTAACACGCGTAAGCTCTCCGTTTATTATTGGTGGAAAGGATAGGACGTTTTCGTCTGCGTCAGTAATTAGAGGACATTTTCTTCCTACAAGATGGCGGTATTCGATTCCTTTTGGATGTTCATGAAGAATTTGTTTTGGAGTCATTGGGGAGTGCATGTCAAGTGGCACAAATGAAACGGCTTCTGGGCTGCATGCAAAATACTTATAGGGTGGTTTGACGGCGTCTGCATTGTGTATTCCAATTGCAACTTTTTTTCTTTTTCGTCCAAGTGTCTCGTGGAGCTTCTCCTGTATTTGGATTATTGATTTTATTGAATAGTCGTCAAGACTAACGCCATCCACTCTGGCCATTGCAATAAATGGACGCACCCGCCGCACAGAAGTGTCTATTATGAGCTCGCCGGCAAGCCCTTCTTCTGCAACATATGTGTTTGGTGGTTTTCCAAAGTATAGATTTAACGCCCGTGATATTCCTTCTGAAGAAAGCATATCTGGTCTGTTTGGAGTTATTTCAAGATGAAGCTCGTCCTTGTCTGCTCTGTTTGTTGGTACTCCTAGAAGCGGAAGAGTTTGTAGTATATCTTCTTCGGAAAGTCCTGTCTGGTTTTGGATATCTCTAAGTGAGGTAGTTATCTGCGCCATCGTATCATATTCTATTTTAAGAGAAGAATTTTAAATGTGGAGTAAATCAAGTAATACTTTTTTTATTTTGGATAGAAGGTTGAGGCGCTCCTTTATAACAATAAAAGAAAGGTCCTTCTGCTTTGATTTTAAGGTTCTGAAATAGAGTTCAGGGATTTTCTGCTTTTGCAATATAACCGCCTTTTAGGAGCCTATCAAGTGCTTGTTCAACGCGGACTTCGGAGACGCCGTGTGCCTTCGAAAAGGAACTTATACGTATTCTACCACCATGTATCTTTATCCAATCAAAAACCATACATTCAAGCTCAGTGTCGGATATTCCATCAATTGAATCAAGACGTTTTTTTAGTATTGAATTTGTTTTTTCAAGTTCCATTCTGATTGAGCTTTCCTTTTCCAATAATTGCGACATTGTCTTGTACTCTTTAGATAGGCGTCTGCATTCTGCTGTCAATTTTTCACATTGGTTGGAGAGGATTTCCTGCTGGGTGTTTGTAAGCTTAAGAAGATGGTCTATTGGACCTCTGAGGATGGAATGGGCTTGTGAAAGAGGTATATTATAGCAGTTGCAGATGGCGAGTATGTCAAATAAATTAAGTAGCATTGAGAGGCGACGCGTGAGGTGTCTCTCTGATTCAGTTGTAAATTCAAGTTCAAATCCAGTGGGCATTAAAGAAAGAGTCCAAAAAGCGCGTGGATTGCCAATGAAGTCTTGTGATTCTACATGGGTTATACTAATAGTATCTGAACTCTTTAATGGGCGAAAGCCGATGGAGGAGAGGTTCTTAATTAGTTCGTCTGCGTTTTTTGTGCGCTTGCATTTGAGGCTAATTTTTTCTGTTTGTAATTTCAATCTAATCACCATCCAAAGTTAGTGTTGCGAGTTTATCAGCATCGGCTCCGAGACGAGAACGCTGAAGGGTAGAAAAGAGGCTTAAAAGTGATGCCTCTGGCGCTCCGAGTTCTCTGAAGAGTGATAGAATCCGTGTTCTTGCAAAACCATATTTTTCGAGTAAGGAGACGAGTTCCTGTGCAGGAATAGTGTTGCCAGACAGTGAAAACCTTAAAAGGATCTCTGAAACCTGTTCGTCTTGAAGGCCGAATAAGTGTAGCTTTCGCCTCAGCTCTTCTTTTTCAAATTCGAATTTCATTCCATCACCCCGCAGAGATAGGAGCACGAAAGGCTCTTCACCATCAATTTTTTTTATTATAAACGTTGTCGAGCTCGTTGTTTTTTCTTTCCGTATTAGATGAACTGCGGCTGACCCAACGTTGAAGGTTGATATCTGTTTGGCTATTTCATCAGAATAAGCTAAGGAGGAGCGGACGTAGTCTTTGTATTCATGAAGAAGAAGACGAAAGATGAAAATTGTTCCTGCATTTGAGAGGATTGTTTTGCTTATATCGGTTGGATTTTGCGATGCCACTATGAGAGAGAAGCCGTACTTTCTTCCTTCTCTTATCAGAGAAACGGCATCGCTCTTTTCATCTTGAGCTATTTTCCATGCTTCGTCAAGCACAACAAACAGCCTTATTTTATCTTCTTGAGTTGGTTGGCTGCGCATTAATTCAATTATGAATTGGAGGATAGTGAGGCCGGCTAGGCTTCTTGATTGCTCTGAGGGTAAGCTATGGAGGTCTACGCATACTAAGCCTGAAGAAGCAAGCTGTAAAATGCTAGTTGTAGATTTTCCAAAAAAGAAGTTCTGGTTTGGGGAACATAGTTTCTCAAGTCGGTATATGCATTCTTCAATATCGTCCTTTTTCTGTTCACTTTTTGCTTTCTTCAAAAAAAAGTGAAGATGGTCAAAAACATCTGCAATTGTAGGGACTCTGTTTTTTGAACATTTATATGCCTGGCGAAAAGCTTTCTCAGTTATTCTTTTTTGTGATGGATAGTTGGAAATGTCTGTGAGTATTTCAAGCGCATCTATTATCTGGGTTATTCGTTCCTCCTTTTCTCCTATGCAGTCAAGAAGGTTGAGGCTATGCCCTTCCTTAAAGCTTATTATTTTTCCACCAACTTCCCGTACCCATGGCACATATTCTCCTGACCAATCAAGAATTAGTGCGTTTGCGCCCCAAACGAGACTTGCCCTTACCAGGAATGTCTTTATAAGGTAGCTCTTCCCGCTTCCGGATATACCTAAGATTACTATGTGTGGATTTGCAAGGAGTGCCGGATTCCAGAAAAATGGGGTTGAAAAAATAGAGGTTCTGCCAACGTAAATTGAATTTGAAGGGTTGTTTGAAAGGAAGGTAATGGGAGGTTCCTCTTCTGAAAAAAAGATCTGTCTACTATCAAAATCAGAGGTAAAAAACCTCTCTAAATTGATATTACCCATATTAAGCAACTCAGGATGTTTCCTCTTTTATTTCGGTAGCTGTTTCTGGGATTGCGTACTCCCATTCAAAGCACTTTTTCATTTCTTCTCCGCGTAAAATTGAAACCCGCGCAGAGAGCGCGTTTGCGAATATTGCTTTTATTTCGTTTGCTTGTGAACGTGATTTGGTTTGAGCTTCTTCGAAGCTATCACCATATGCTGTTGTTGAGACAAACGCTAACGATTGGATTGGCTTCTCTCCATTTGCAAGTTTGTTTATTTGTGAGGTCCACATCGAAATCTCGCGCTCGAGAACCGCTATTTGGGCGGCATTTTTGTGTTGATCAAGAAGCAGTTGTGACTTCTTATTCTCAGCCAGACTTCTCCGTGCCTTTAGCTCATCTAAAACTGATGAGAGGTCTGGATTATAGAGAAGTACGGAAAGTTTGCAGGGTGAACGTATTGAAGATATTGCTTTTGCAAAGCTTGAGCTGTTGGGTTGGGCTGTTGGTTGTACTGGCTCAAGATTAATTGAAAGAAATGTTGTTGCAAGATAGCCGTTTTGTGTTTTCTTGACAAGAACGTCTTGACTCGGCGGTATCTGAAATTCGCCTATTCTCTCCTTTAGCCCTAATCCAAGGAATATGGACGGCATTATTGCATAGCCATACTTCCAAAGAAAAAAGGAAATTGACAATAAGAAGGCGCAGAGAAACGCAAAGAAAGCTGAGCCGACAGAGATAGATAGAAGGAGGGAAATTGCCGAACCAGCGATACAGATTAGTGCTATGGACCGTGTGCCTATCAAAAAAAGCCCCGGACAGTTTAATGTATGGATATATTTTTATGGATATTGTGGGTAAGCCTTATTATGTTTCTGTCGGAAATTGCGGATGTAGCTATAATATTTTTCATTATTATGGATCCCTTTTCATCTGTTCTCCCATTCTTAGCTGTTACTAAGAATGCGGGTGTGAAAGAGAGAGTGCGTCTTGCGGGTGTTGCAACCATTACTGCAGGCATAGTTCTAGTAACGTTTACACTTATTGGGCCTGAGATGCTTCGGATTTTGGCTGTGAGGGTTGAGAGTTTTCAAATAGCTGGAGGGCTCTTGCTTTTGTTGATTGGGATTGTGTTCGTCTTTGGCCTCCATTTTGAGGATAATTCAAGAAGAAAGAAGGAGATTACGAGTGAGGTATTGCTTATAGGCGTCCCTCTTATATGTGGTCCTGGAACTATGACAACTGCACTTTTATTTTCAGCAAGTCATGGTGTTTTAGTAACGCTTATGGGGGGGATTGCTGCATGCATTGTCGTTTATGTCGTCTTAATGGCGGCTAACCCGATAGCGCAGTTAGTAGGCGTGAGGGGATTAGAGATATCTTCCAGGCTTATAGGGATAATAGTCTCAGCTGTTGGAGTTGAGTACATCCGCCTTGGATTTGGATTTTGATAGCATTGGTTATTAGTGAGTTTAAACGTTGATTGTTAGAATTTGAGTGGTTGTTGTTTTGATTGGCGGCGTATTGGTGAATGAAGCTTCTGCAGAAGAATTATAAGTGCTGATGTATGTATCTAAATGGATAAATGGCCGGAAACAAGAGATTAAGTATTAGTAGGAGTAGTAGATGTGGGTATATCTAGTATGCTTGTTGGTGTTGTTGGAGCTCCAAATAAAGGAAAAACCACTTTTTTCTCAGCAGCTACTCTTGTTGATGCAAAAATTGCAGATTACCCATTCACTACCATTGAGCCAAATCGAGGGGTTGCGTATGTGGGTGTTAGATGTGCCTGTGTAGGTTTGGGAGTAACCTGCAACGCAAGAAACAGTGTTTGCAGAGGTGGTACCCGGCTTGTGCCTATTAGTATGGTTGACGTTGCTGGGCTCGTGCCTGGTGCACATTCCGGGCGCGGGATGGGGAATAAATTTTTAGACGATTTGAGGCAGGCTGACGCTCTGATTCAAGTTGTTGATGCAACTGGAAAGACAGATTTAGAAGGAAAACCTGTTGAATGGTCAAACCCCGCAGAAGAAGTCTTGTTCCTCTTAAGGGAAATTGATGCTTGGGTTGCTGGCATAATAAAAAGAAACTGGGACAAAATAAAGGGAAGAGACATAAAATTTGTTTGCTCTGCACTAAGTGGATTTGGGGTCGGCGAAAGAGAGATTAAGGGAATCGTTGAGCGGTTAGGTTTAGATGCTGAAAGAATTGCGTGGGGCGATGAGGAGATATTAAAGTTTGCACAAGAAGTCAGGGTAGAGAGTAAGCCTATTGTGGTGGCTGCCAATAAATGTGATATTCCAGAGGCACGTGAAAACGCCAAAAAGTTGGCTTCGGAACTTAACGGTCTGCGTGGAGTTAGGGGAGTATTCCCTTGTTCTTCGGCTGTTGAGCTTGCACTAAGAAAAGGAGAAAGGGCAGGGGTGGTAAGCTATGTGCCTGGAATGTTGGGGTTCGAAATACTAAAGGGGGCAACTGGGAAGCAGAGGGAGACTCTTGAAAAAATTGAAGCTATGGTTAGAGAGAACGGCACAGGTGTACAAAATATTATAGATTATGTTGCAAGACAGGTACTAAGATTATTGGTTGTTTATCCTGTTGAGGATGAAAACAGATTTTCGGATTCTGCTGGAAGTGTGCTTCCTGACGCATATCTTGTAAAAGACGGCACAACCGCGCTTGAGTTTGCTGGAAAGATACATACTGAATTACAGAGCGGATTTCTTGGTGCAATTGATGCAAGGACAAAAAAGAAGGTCGGGAAGGAGTACATCTTAAAGGATGGCGACATCATAAAGATAATTGCAAGATAGGACATGAGGGTTTTAGAATTCTGCTTTTGGTTTGGTTGATTGTTTGTTGTTTGGTTGATTGTTTGTTGATAGATTGGATTTTTTAGGCGTACTTTTCTATAAACTGTCCAATTTTGGATACTGCTTCTTCTATTATATCGGGAGGAGGGAGAAAGGTTATTCTGAAGTAGAGACCGTTCAAAATTGGGGAGAAACCGCTACCTGGGATAGCTACAACTCCTGTTTCTTCTAGAAGCGAATACACAAACTTTTTGTCGTTTTTGAATTTTTTTGTTTTTACTTTGATGAATGCATAAAACGCTGCGTTTGGAGTAGGACACTGAAGGGCTGGTATTTTTGATATTGAGCGGATGAGTGCGTCTCTTCTTAAAAGAAGTTGTTTTTTGACATCTGCAAGATGGGTTGGAGGTAGGGTAAAGGCAGCTAATGCCCCACGCTGCATCTCCCAATTGACAGATAAACGCTGGTTGCATAGCTTCATTATTGCAGTCTGGAGGTCTTCTGTACCTTCACCATGAAATGCAAGATATCCAACTCGTGCACCGGGATAGATAAAGTTCTTTGATAGACCGTTTCCAGAAATCAGAGGAACGTCATGTGAAATGGAGCGTAGATTAATCATGGGTTGCTCGTTGAGTATTAGCTGGTCGTATATTTCATCTGCAATGATTGGGAGTGAGTTTTCACCTGCGATGTTAACTATTTCTTTTAGTAGTGAATGAGGGTAGACTGTGCCTGTAGGGTTGTTGGGATTTATGACTACAATTGCACGGGTTCTCTTATTTACTCTTTTTCTGATCTCATCTGGAATTGGAAGATAGTTTTCATCGCATGGATAGAAGTTGTCGGTTCCTCCCAAAACCCGTGATTTTGTATTATACAGCGGATAGCCTGGAGATGGAAGTAGTATATTGTCTCCTGGGTTTAAGAGTGACTGGAAAAGGAAGTCTATTCCTTCGGAGAGTCCGTTTGTTATAAAAACTGCTTGTGGGTTCACACCTTCCCTTTTAGCTATTGTTTGGCGAAGTTCAGGATCTCCTTCCGAAGGGCAATAACCAGAGTATTTTGGTTGGTGTAACGCTTCGATGACTGCGTCGGTTATGTGCTGAGAGGGGCAAAAACCAAACAGATTCGGGTCGCCTATATTGAGCCAAATCATTTTCTTTCCTTTTTTTTCAACTTCCTTTGCTTTTTGGACGATATCCCGAATTTCATAAGTGATATGTGCTACTCGCGATGCAACTCTGATTTTTTGCATAAGCGAAGGTAATACGACTATAAGTTATAAAATGTTTCTTTTATTGAATCTGGAAAGGATTAAAAGATTAAATTGTTTTGATGCATGTGTGGAGAGAAAAATTTTGTTTTGGTTGATGTTGCTGCTTTTTCTTTCTTCGCTGCTTGTTGTTTGGGCCAATATCCAGCATCTTGACTTGAATTTTTTTCAGATCAAACAGCCTCAAGAGATATTTGTAAGCTGGCGGGGTGGGGACTCGTTTAATCTTTCAGCAAATTTTGATGGGGAATGTAGCATATGTGGTATAAGGCGTGAGATTCAGAGTGGAGATAACCGGTTGAGTTATGGAGGTTGTGAAAGCCGCATTATAGTTGAATGCGCTGATGAGCAAGGGAGGAATAGTTCTCTGGCTTTTTTGCGTCCTAAAATAGCTGAGGTTATTAACCTAAATACATGGAGTAAAAGGGAAGATGACGGGGGAGCGGGAGTTATCTTTGTTAGTGGGGCAACAAAAAACAGAGGTGACTTGCAAGTTAGCTACTTTATTGATGGAATACTAAAAAGAAGATTTTTTGAAAAAAACGTCTCTGGGGAGTTTGTTTTTGGTGAAAAATTTAGATTTGATAGGGGGGAGCACACCTATCAGATTGACGTCAATGGAGTCGTGGTTGAAGGTGTATTTGATTATGAAGGATTAACGGTTCCTGTGTCTCAAGTAATCATTGTTACCTGCTCTGTGATTTTGGCTCTTGCAGTTGGGAGAGGGCATCTTGAACGAATTTTTAGTATGTTCTGCTTTCTTGCTATTTTTTTTGCTTTTCATTATGAGGTAGTGTCGCTTTTTAAAGCCGAATTTTTTGTTCCTGCAATAGCTGATTTTCTTGCTATTTTGTTTGTTAGTAGGAAGTTAAGGTGGAGATTTTGGCTACCGAAGATTGACGAGAAGGAAGTGCTATGGTTTGTATTAGTTGGTTTGGGGCTTGTTGTCCTATCAAACATTTTTATAGGTTCTTTGGATTTGTGGGGGCCTTATTATTATAGGCATGTGCAGGCCGTCATGGATAAAGGGGGGGTGTTTTACTCTGATCTCCTGAGTTATTTGGGAAGACCGTTTACATATCCGCCTGCGTATTTTCAGTTTGCGGCTGGTCTTACAAGCGCATTTTTTATATCTGATTTTGAAACTGTGAGACTGTTTGAGCATTTACTTATCGCTTCACTCTATTTTGCTAGCTTATATATGCTTTTTTTTAAGTATTTAAAGAGGGCTAGAGTACTAGGGGCACTTATTACAATCTCTGAAGTATTTGTGTTAGTTACAGCATCAAATGTAACGCTACATATTTTTGCATATACACTAATGCATATTGCTGCAATCCTTTCTACCGGACGAGGAAGAATTTTTTTATTTATTCTATTAGGAATATCCGTTGCGGCCCATCCATCATCAATCGTACTTTTTCCATTTTATGCGCTTGTTGCAAACCAATTTGAATTGAAAAAAAGGTTCGTCCTGAAGCTCATAGCGTGCATTTTTGGTGGGTTGTTGGTTTGCTTGCCGTTCTACTCTATAATTTTTTACAAATATGGGTTGCCTTATGAAATCGCTCCTTATGAGTGGGGGTATCTTCTGACTTGGGGATTTGGAGGTATGGTAAATGATTTTGGGCCTCTCCTCTTCCTTGGATTATCTGGTGCTTTTTTGGTATTGCTTGCGCGGCTTGGCTTCATTGAAAGGAGGTTTGATGGTGTGGGATTGCCGAAGCTAATTGTTCCAGCAATTCTTATTTTTGTATTTTTTATATTAGGTATTTTTGTCAGCTTTAGAGCGAATATGTTGTTTGGTGTGATGTCAGCAGCGTTAGTTTCTTCTATCTTTGAAAGAAGTTTATCGGATAAAAAATTATTTTACCTGTTGTGCCTGTTTTGTGTTTTTAACTTCATTTTGTTTTTTCTTGTTCAGTCAGGACCGCATGCATGGTGCTATTGGGGTGTTGCAAACGACAACTGCTTATTGCCTATGAAATATTTAGAAAAGTACACTAAAGGAGAAAGCTCTGTTGTAGCAAATCCTCGATTTGGTCACTTGGAGACATATATAGGCAAAAGAAAGATCCTATCTGATTTATATGTGGAATATGCAGATAATGAGAAATATTTGGCTGCAGTTGAAGCTTACAAAACAGGGGTTTTGCCAGAAGAATTTGAGGTTGATTACCTCGTTTTGGATGTTGTTGAAGGAGCAGAACAGGGAGTAAGTTTAGACAAGATATATGACAATGGATTTGCGAGCATTTGGGAAAAGTAGTGGTAGGATTACTTGATTAGTCTTAGTTGTTGATTGATTTTTTGATCATACATATTGCGGGGGGTGAGTTAAGCTTTTGTAAGAACGCGAGCTCCATCTTTTTCAATCACTATAGTGACTTCGGATTGCGAGACGTAAGAGCCCTTTTCGTCTGATAGGATTGGGAATGGCTGAATTGCACTGTTATTCATAAGATCACGGAGTGATGCGTGGAGGATTAGGTGCGATTGGAATTTACCTGAAATCCAGCGCTGAGCAAATGGAAGAGTAAGATAGTTTTCAATCAAATAAGATAGAAGTTGTTTTGATGTTCGAAGGCGAGTATTTGTTAGCTTCATAACTTGGAATATCTCTATTTGGTCCGTATCATGCACTCTTCCGCTTCCTGTAGAAGCAAAAGGTTCTATGGCAAAGAAATCTCCTTCTTTAAACTCGTAGCCTCCACTGACTGCTATGTTTGGAATTTCTGGTCCTGCGTGGAGGGTGTACGGCTGCAGCATGTGCCCCGTCAAGTTCTCTATAGGCTTAAATCCAAATGAAGTTATTGTTTTTTGTATTATTTGCCCTATTTCGCCAGTTTTTTTTCCTGGCCTAATAGACGCGATTGCTTCATCGAGCGCTTTTTCTGAAGCCTCGACGAGTTTGCCGTGTTCTTCTGATAAGTCAACGGTAAATGCGGTATCAGCAATGCAGCCGTTTATATGCACGCCAAGATCTATTTTTACTAAGTCCTTCTCCCCGATTAGCAACGTTGAGGACGCTTCGGGTGTCGCATGAGCGGCAATTTCGTTTATGGATATATTAACAGGAAAAGCTGGTTTTGCTTGAGCATCAAATATCATTTTCTCTAAGCTCTCTGCAATATCAATTGTTGAGGCTCCTGGCATTATTAGTTTTTTTGCATCTTGGCGGATAGAATACGCTATTTTGTTTGCTTTCTCATAGTGTTTTAGTAGGTCTTCTTCATTTGTCATATCATCTTTATTTGTATTCTTATCTGATTCGTTTGTCTGTGTTTTCGACATAAGGCTCACGTATAGTTCAAAGCAGCTTTAAAAGGTCCGTTATTTCCTTTATCTCGAAGTCGGACTTACAGTGCTTATTTTTGTTTTTGCCTTTTAAAATCCTCACTGAAATCAGGCCAGCCATGTTGGAGTATAGAATATCTGCTACTGGTGAGTCACCAACCATCAGGCAATTTTCTGGGCGGAACCCCAATATTTTACAAATTCGTTTATAAAAAAGTGGGGATTTGTTTATGCCTAGTTCTTGTGATATAAAAACGTGGTCAAATGAATCTTGTAAAGACAGACGAATTAATTTGTCCCATTGTTTTTTTGGTATTCCTTCTGTTGCAATACAGAGGATATAGCCGGCTTTTCTAAGTTGTGAGAGAAGTTGTTTTACTCCTCGATATGGCTTTAAGTTCCTTTTTGAGTCGTGATACGCTCTGATTCCTGAGGCAACTATTTTTGATTTGTCTTTGGCATTCAATTTTTTACACAACAAGTCAAAGTGATTTTGAGAATTTGAGCCAACCTTAGATATTATTTGATTGAGGAGTTCTTGCGCCTTTTTTTCTGTCGTCGGCAATCCTGCACGGACCATGGCTCTTATTGCAGCACGCCGCGCTTTTTTTGAAAAATCGGTTGAGGCAAATAGGGTGTCGTCTATGTCAAATAAGATGGCTCTTACTCTTTTTATGTCAGGCATGATTTGAGATAGGTTGTTTTAGTATAAAAAGAAGCGCTCCGACCGGGATTTGAACCCGGGTTACCGGCTTTCTTCACGAAAATTTGAAAGGCCGGCGTCCTTGACCGGGCTAGACTATCGGAGCTCTCAGACTGGGATTACGCTTAAGGATCTAAGAAGCCTTATTATTTGTGAATGTATTTCTTGTTTGTCTTTTGCTCCATCTATCTTTATCCATTTTTTGGTTAGGAATTTTGAAGTATAAAGTTTTTTGTAGTTTTTTCTTGTCTGTGTGAGGAGATTGAAGTTTGATTCGTGAGTATCGAGGTGAAGTTTCTGTTTCTTTTTGCGAGATTGGGAGGTGGCGACGTCGACATCAAGGAGGATTATTACATCTGGTGTACAGAAGGGAAAGGACGAGATGATGTTTATTGCTTCTTTAAAAGATATTGAGCGTGAGTAGGCTATTGTTGAAGTTATGTATCTGTCTAAAATCACTATGCGGTCTTCTTCTAGTTCTCTATTTATTTTTTGTTGGTTGAGTAGGATATCCAGCAAGTAAAGAAAGAATACAGTCCTGAGTGGCAACTTTGACTTTCCAGATAGATATGTGTGTATTTTTGAGGCTTTTTTTGTAGGGTATTTGTGGATTGAAAATTTTATTTTTCTTGATTTTAGAAATGAAGATAGTAATTGGATTTGTGTGGCTTTCCCGCTTCCATCTATACCTTCAAATATGATGAGGGGCATAGAAATGTTTTTAATTTTGGAAATTTTAAAAGAGGTGGGGTTTAGAAGTGAGGCACCTAATTTCTATTCGTGACCTGTCGCGGAAGCAGGTTGAGAAGTATTTTAGAGAAACGGAGAAAATGGAGCGCGCTCTTGAGAAGGGAAGAGTGAATGTTTTGAGTGGCAAAATTATAGCTACTTTATTTTTTGAACCATCGACAAGAACTAAAATTTCGTTTCAGGCTGCAGCAAAACGTCTTGGTGCAGATGTTGTAGATTTTAATCAGGAAACTTCATCACTTAAAAAAGGAGAGAGTTTTTTAGACACAATACGAATGGTTGATGGATATGTTGATGGGATGATTATTAGACATGAAAGTGATGGTTCGGCAAGGCTTGCATCTGAAGTTGCTACCCATCCTGTGATAAATGGGGGGGATGGGGCTAACCAGCACCCGACCCAGACGCTTATTGACCTCTATGCAATAAAGAAGTTTAGTGGTAGGGTGACCAACCTACATGTAACTCTCTTTGGTGACCTAAAACATGCAAGAGCTATGCGCTCATTTTTATATGGTGTGTCTATGTTTGGGAATGAGGTTGATCTTTGCTCGCCACCAGGTTTGGGAATGGATGAAAACGTGATATCTGAGATAAAAGAAAGATTTGGAGTCGCGATAAGAGAGGTTAGCCGCCCACAACTTTCAAATTGTGATGTCCTCTATGTTTGTAGAATACAGAAAGAGAGATTTTCCGATCCTTATGAGGCGGTTCGGGTTCAACAAGAATTTTCGATTAATAGACAGATTTTAAGAGATGCTAAAAAAGACATGGTTATTTTACATCCCCTCCCAAGAATTGAGGAGATATCCAGAGATATTGACTCTGATAAAAGAGCGAGATATTTTGAGCAAGCAAAGCTTGGAGTTCCTGTTAGAATGGCTATTTTGGTGGATGTGGTGGGTAGGGGGTATTGAAGGGGGGGTATTTTATTTGTGTAATTGATGTTGATGTTTGGTGGTAAGGTGTGGCGATGTTTGTTGAAAAGATAAAGAATGGGACAGTTATAGACCACGTGCCGGTTGGTTTGGGGCTGCAGATAATGAAGATTTTAGGGGTTGACAAGAACTATCCTGCGCGTGTTGCTCTTATTATGAATGTTGCTAGTAAGAAGATGGGTAGAAAAGATGTTTTGAAAGTTGAGGACAAGTATTTGGATAGATTGAGTTTGGATAGGATCTCGCTTGTTGCTCCTGGAGCCACAATAAATTTAATAAAGGACGGAGATGTTGTTGAAAAGAGAGCTTGCCGGATGCCAAAGATTGTTGGGGGGATAATGGGGTGCCCAAATCCTAAGTGCATAACAAATTTAGAGAGGGTTATAAATACCTTTTTTGTTGATGGTAGCGATGGGAGAGTTAGATGTAAGTATTGTGAACGAGTATTTCTCCCAGATGAATTAATATAAGGTAGGGTGGCGAGTTTTTTTAAACTTGAAGGAGTAGTTGTGTGGTGTTGGATATGGGGATACTTGACATCTTTAAAGGTTTGAGAGGTAAAAAGAGTGACGGTTTGCGGGTTCCATATAAAATAGAGACTCGGTTTAATCCGCTCCGGCTTTCAGCAAGGAGGGCGTCTTCGGTGGATTTGATTTTGGACATTACTAATATATCTGGCGAAGACGCACTCTGTTCTGTTATCGTGGCGGTTCCAAAGGGACTTGGAACTGATCCTACTGGACTTCAAAGAAAGAAGGAAGTTAATGTGGGTAAGATAGGAGTAAATGAGAAGAAGACGGTTACTGTTACGATTTACGGGACGCCAATGACGGCGGCACAGGAATATATGGTTGGAATTTTGGCGTATGTTCATTTTAGAGATTATAGACATGTTTTGAATTCAATGAAAAGGACGATAACTTTGAGGGCAGTATAGAATATTGGTAGTGGGTATAGGCGAGATATAGAAGGTTACGCGCTTTTTGCTTCTGTGGGTTCTTTTTGTTGTTGGATTGGTTGTGTCGGGGGTGGTGTTAGCTTTTCAAACAACGTTTCAAGTGTGTTTGCGATTGCCATGCCCTTACTTGTAAGTAAAACCACTCTTCGCCTTCCTTCCTTAGTAGTCTCTACCAACCCATCTTTTTGAAATTCAGTTATCAGTGACGAAACATAAACAAAAGTTGTGTTTGTTTGTCTTGCTATTTTTGATAAATGCCATTTTTGTGTAGTATTTTTTAGGAGTAATAGTATTGAAGAGGGTTTTTTGCGTATTAGTTTTTCAGCGTCCGTTTTAGACACCTATACTGAAGGATTTAAGTTTCTTGAAGGCGGGCCCGATGGGATTTGAACCCATGACACGCGGGTTAAGAGCCCGCTGCTCTGCCAACCTGAGCTACAGGCCCGCTTCTCTTCTTTTTGTTCTTTTTATTTTAGAGAGACAGGATTTATAAAATTTTGATGTTTGAGTTTTGAGGTTGGAAGAGCTATGGTAGGTGAAGTCAACAAGGAAGGGATCTTTGTTTTTAGGGTTGGGCATCGTGTTGGTAGGGACGAGCGCGCCAGCACCCACCTTTTTTTAGCTGCTCGAGCGCTTGGTGCCACGGGAGCGTATTATTCTGGCCAAAGGGATTGTGAGTTGGAGAGTAGATTGAAGAGGGTTGTGGGGAGTTGGGGTGGGCATTTCTTTTTAGAATATGTTGGGGAAGGTTGGAAAATGTTTTTGGATAGGTGGAAGAAAATAGGGGGGACAATCGTTCACTTAACTATGTATGGTGAACGGGTGGGTGATGTTTTAGGAAGTATTGGTGACCGGCGTCCGTTGTTAATTGTTGTCGGCGGTGCGAAGGTGTCTTATGAGGTTTATGGCAAAGCTGACTTTAATGTTGCCATAGGAAATCAGCCTCATTCTGAAATTGCCGCGGTAGCTATATTTTTAGACAGGTATTTAAAGGGTGAGTGGGAGGCGTTTGGTTTTGAGAAGGCAAGGATTAAGATCGTGCCATCAAAAATGGGAAAAAAGGTAATAGAATGTAAAAAATAGACATAGATATTTATAATAGTTATTTATAAAGCTTTTTGCTTGTTTAGAAATGGGTGTTTAAATGAAGAATATTAAAAGGGATAAGCGCCGACGGACCGCTAAGATAAGGGGCAGGGTTCGTGCGGTGAGTAAAAAATTCAAAAGTAATGGTAGGGGAGTGAGTGTTAAGAGAGTTGGTGGTTTGAAGGTAGTAAGAAATAAAACTAAAAAAGGTTTGAAGAAGGCAAGTACAAAAAAATTGCAAAAAAGTTTGGTTTATAGAAAAAGAATGGAGCTTCTATCAACCGCTCTTAGTAGGCAAAAAATGATTGAATTGGGTGGTGAGGAGGCAATTAAAGTTATAAGTGCATTTTCGAAAGATATGTCCGACGAAGAGCTTGCAAAGAGAGCTGAGGTAAGGATTTGTGATGTTAGAACGGTTTTGAATCGTTTGCATGCTGTTGGTTTAGTTAGTTATGTTAGGAACCGAGATCAGTCAAGTGGGTGGTATACGTATATATGGAGAATTAATGACGATCTTTTTGAAAGGTTTTCAAATTATATGAATATTGGTGGTGGAGAGGGGGGAGAACAGACGCAGAATTTTGAAGGAGAATACTACTGCTGCAGGCGTTGTGGTACAGGAAGTTTAATTAATTTTGACGACGCTTTTTCAAAAAAATTTATCTGTAGTTGTGGTGCTCCGCTTGAGTATTTTAAGCGTGATAGAGATAACTTATAAGTAAAGCGGGATGGGGTAGTTTGGAGTGCCCGCTGGGCTCATAACCCAGAGATCGGTGGTTCAAAGTTCTGGTTTTTATGGAAACCAGAAATGAAAGTCCACCTCCCGCTACTTCCACTAATCAAATATACGTGGTTGGTTTTCTGTTCTCTATTTTAGTCAAATATTATTGATTGGTTCTTAATCAGATATGGTTGGTTCTCTAATTGTTTGGTTTGGTTGTTGTTTGTTAGTCTAGAAATTCTGGGTTCTTTTTCTATTTTGTTTTTTGGTTGTAGTCTATTTATAAAGTAAACCTAAACTATTATTAATATTTTATGTAACTATAGTTACATTATGTTATTATATTTCTACGATTTGAAAGCAAAAGATTTAAGACTATATAATAACATAAAACGCCGATTTTATTACGAACTATCAACATCAAAACTCACACAAGCCTTTTTTAGAACAAAATCCGTCTTAGTAGTTCCAGATGAATTAGAAACGTATGCAGATAATTTTTTTAAAAAATATTCAGAATATCTAGAAGTTTACAAAGCTCGAACACGCCTCATCCTTCAAATAAACTAACTCCGTATTCTCAACTACACATAACATATAAACAACAACATATAAACAACAAGCGCAGTTTCTAATAGAATAAACAAAAACAGAAATCACAACCAAACCCAACCAAACACTCAACAAATATCCCAACTCGCCCATCTATTAAAGCTAACAAAAACTATACTCCTTCTTTAATTATTCCTTCTTTAATTATATTACCTTCTTAAATAAACAAAAAATTAATTATATTACCTTCTTAAATAAACAAAAAAAGCAAAACAATAAATTATAGTTCAAAGTACTTAGTTAAGTATTCGGCGAGACACTACTAGACACTAATTAATTGGTAGGTGTTAAACAACTAAGTAGGGTTAAAACAATTAGTGGAAGCGTCCCCCCACACTATTATAAACTAGCACTCCCCCCAGCAGCACTTTTTGATACAACAACCACATCTTCAATAGACCGAACACTTTTAAACAAAACACTTCGATCTCTAAGTATTTTTTTTGCTTCTTCTTTTGATACGACATTTAATGGTTCCATAGTAAGACGGACAACTTCTCCTGCCTCTAAATCAATAATAATATCCTGTACCTTACCAAGAAATCTTCCTCCATCAGTGTAGATATCCATTCCGTATATTGATGAAAGCGCCATGCTCATGTTAAACCACCCTAATCTCTCTACTCAACACCTATTTAAAAACTTATTCCTAAAAATTTTCATCCCATTTGTAGATTCAAAATACAGACTTCAGTTATTGAAGCCAAAGGAGAATAAAAATGAAAGGGTTTTTTACATTCTTCTTAATCTTTGTTTTTACTTTCTTACTCCTACTTATTTCCACATCACGACCAACCTATCAAACAAACCCATACTTAAAAATAAACACTTTGGCAACAGAGAAAATAGCATTTACCTCTTCCAATATACGTCAAGCATTTGTTAAATACCTTTCAAAAAATATGCTCCCAATCTTACTGGGGAGAGTATCTCCAGATCCAGAAACGCGCGCAATTTCAGAAGCAAGGCTTCTAACACTTCTCTCCACATTTGAACTTATCGCCGAGAATAATGATCTTCTTAATATAGATTTATGGTGTGGAACAACTCCTCATACTGAGCTTAACCAAATAGCCCTAGAATCAACAAAACAACGAAAACCAATTAAATGCCAAAACTGCTACGACCTATCCGCACCAATCTGCACTAATTATATCAAAACCGACCTATCATCGAAAACAGCGCAACTTTCCAATTTTCAACAAAATCCACTTATTTTTGGTGGTTTTGGTTTAACAATCTGTTCTAAAAAAGGAGAAATCTGTAACGTATCTAAAATTCCCCAAGAGCTGGTGATACATCTTGAAAGCGCAGATCTCGATGGAGGTTGAGCTCTCTCTTCTCATACTCACAATACTCATACTTTTCTTTATCAACACAGCTACCATTCACATATCCTCCATAATCTTAGCTCAACGGCAGCTCACCACTGATTTCATGGTTGAAGACGCAGCAGAATATGTTGGCGCCTTTGCTCTGCTACCAGGAATATCCTATACACGAATCTTACCTCCAATAAAGACAAACATTACTGATATCTGGTTAAACAATTCTAGAACAAAGAGCATAACACCTATATTTAATGGGCGGGTGTTATCTGATGAAAAAGAGCGCGTATAACCATAATTACCTAGGCTTCATGACGCTAGAGCTATCCATCTCCTTTCTACTTGTGCTGCTGAATTTTATGGCATTCGTTCAATATTGTGATAAAATATTAGCTGTAGATAAAGATATTTTGGACGAATACACCAAACTTCGTAAGATCTCTGATCTATCAACATTCTTAGTAAAGAAGGGGCTTGTTGAAGAGCATCCCACCTATTACAATACACACATCCTCTCCCCAACAAAACTATCCATAATCGAGCAACTCCAGGAAGATGCGCTAAGCCAACTTAACCTCAACTCAGTAAAAATCTATATCTCAACAACTCCCCCACCAGAAAACCAACATCGCATCTGCGTAACTCGCATCGTCCTTCTATCAAACAAACCATCAACCCTCATTGTGTGTGGTAATTAGTATGCTTTCATTCGAAGCCTTATTCTCATACATGACACTCACCTCTATCATCCTCCTATTACTTCTTACTCCCACCCCCCAACCAGACTACTCCCTTCAATCATACAATCTACTTTTAGACATAATCACTATACTTGAAAAATCTTCAGCTATTGAAGAAATCATAACGAACGCACCGAATCCCAACGTAAAAAACAAGCTTGATGAGGTTACTCAACTCAGTGGATTTTGCTTGACAATCGAATCATCATATATTAATGTATCTGGATGCCACAACCCAAGCCCGGAAATCTACTCTGAAAGCGCCATAATCATAACAAAAGAACAAACACCACTCACAATTCGTTTCTCACTACAAAAAGAAAAATTTTAAACAAACAAACCAAAACTTACAACATGCACATCTCAAAAAGATCTCTTATAACCTACTTCTCAAAACTGGGCATAACCATAATTAAAGACCCCAAAAACCCCTCCATCTTTCTTGTTTACCCACCAGGAAAGCCTCATGAGGAAGAGACAGCCAAATATCTACTCCTAATCCCTGATAAGGCGTACATTCAATTTACAAAACTCAACTATTTTATAAATATAGCAGGACGCCTTCGCAAGGGCCTCCTCATCCCAACTTCTCAAAAACCACCATTCAATTTTGTGTTTGTGCAAAGAATAACCAAGTGGTAATGAAAGATGACCTATTGTATCAAATGTGGAAGGCTAACTGAGCCTTGGGATTTCGCATACTACGCCCGCGACTTAATGTGTATCCCCTGCTATAAACAATACATCGACTCAGTAAGAAAGATGCGTTGTGCACTATGTGCCATTCAGATTTTACCCGAAGATGTGGTTTATCTCAAAAAAAGGCCACTATGCAGGCAGTGTTATAGTGAAGAAATTGAACGCATCACCACAACATCATGTAGGGGGTGTAAACGAATAGTCAAAAAATACGAACCCAGTCACAAACTTCCTCAAGGCGGCATCCTTTGCGACGATTGTTTCAGGAAAAACGCCATTAAACTTAGAGCAAGAGAATGCTATCGCTGTTTTGCACCTCTTGGGCCAAACAAAAAGATTTTAGGAGACGAAGTTCTTTGCGGCGCATGCTATCTAGAAAAAGTAGAGTTCAATTCACTTAAAAACAAATTTCTCTCAACAATCCGTGCAATATTATCAACACAAACCCTTCCAGCAGACGCCGGAACCGATTAAAAACAAAGAACTCTTCAACATCAATTAAGGCAAACCTAACCACTCTAATATTCACAAAAACATCAAAGAGTATTCAAAAAATCAAAGCCATAAGAGAAATCAAACTCATTGGCGCTTAAACATCTTTATAACATAATCCAGAACATCAGAGTTTGCGTACCTTTTACAGACAAAAACTCGTTCTTTCCCTCTTCTATGGTCTCTCCAAATACAAAATTCAAGAAGAAATTTTTTCAAACTATTCTTATGCTTTTTTTTGAGCTTCTCGTAAGCTTTATTAGCTATTATCTCCACCCCCACCCTACACCGTTCCTCATCATAAAGCTCTGGTCGCATCTCATTAGCCAACCACAATGCTTCCTCAGGATGGCTTTCCAGATACCTAAACAACATCTCCCTAACAGAAGCTTTAACCACCTTACCTCTACCAACACCAACGGCAACTGCCCATTTTTTATCAACTGCAGGATCAACATCAGAACTGTCAATAGCCCCCACAACTGCCTCCTCTTTCTTTAAAAGAAGAAGCGTTACAAACAACTCACTATCAACATGCCCAGTACAAAATTTACGAAGAGTGTT
Organism: Candidatus Anstonellales archaeon; assembly: GCA_038869735.1. NCBI lineage: Archaea > Nanobdellati > Microcaldota > Candidatus Micrarchaeia > Candidatus Anstonellales > Candidatus Anstonellales archaeon. Next base: position 68,834 of record JAWCQO010000005.1, read on the forward strand.
AATAATCTCAAAACATTTATCTTTCTCACCAACCATAATTAGAGGGCTAATTTCACCCATAATAACCCCCGCGATTTTCTCAACAACCACTCTTTCATTATCCATATTACTTACTTTCTCTGTAGACCCGACTCCCTTCTCAAAAAAATCTTTCCAAAGTCCCAATTGCCCAACTTCTACTACCGGTCCGTAATCCCTCCATCCGGACCGCTCCAGTACCTTCCCTTCTCCTTTTTTTGATACGTTGAGCTCTCCTACTTTCTTAGATACAAGAGATAATGCAGAAAGAAGTCGCTCCCTGCTAAACTCAGACAAAAATCCTCTCAAAAAGACATCCCCAAGCCTTCCAAGAGCAATCCATTCTAAAAAATTGAACGATTCATCAGCCAAACCAGTTAAACTCGCCCCACCCCCTTTCTCCAAGTTTGATTTACTAACAACACTTAAAAAATCCACAAATGTCCCACCTATTGTCTTTTTGCATTCTTCATATCTTGGATACAACTCTCAAGCTCAACTCCTCCCTTCCACATACACCTCCCTTCAACACACCCACATCCACCAAATTTTGAATAGCAAGCATACTCTGGTCGCATCTCACAAGTTGTTATTGTATCGTTTTTCCCTACCCTTACACACAACTGTCCGGAGCAACCAGCAACAACACAATCCATGTCAACAACACATTCAGGTTTAAAATAATCGCGACATTCTTGTGCAAGCTTGCTGTCAACAATTCTATCACAATAATCAACCTTCCCGCTTCCAATCGCAACTTGCCCCCAACAATCGTCCTTCATCTCAGATACAAAATCACATAGCTCGGCTCTTCCACCAGAACTACCAGCCAACGCCACATAACACTTATCTTTTCTATCTTTACTCCTAATCCGCTCACAATACTTTTCATCATTATTCACTATGCCCCTATCATAGTAGCAGCGGTCTTTTTCCTCATGCCCAACAAATTTTTCACACCCAATATAATTGTCTAATCGCTTGAGTACGGCTAAAAACATCTCCTCAACTTCTAATTCATCTACTAAAGTTTCGGGAGCTGCAACTTCAATAACTCCCTTAGTAAAGTTCTTTACAACTGATATTGATGAGCGCTGCTGGCCACCCACTGGCAAATATCTCATCTCATAATAAATCGGAATTCCGTCCCCTCCAAGACACATCACCCAACTAAAATTAGAGAAGTGGGTAAGCGCAGGACTCGTAGCAGACATACCCAAAATAGCCAAATCCTCAACAGACAGCTTTCTATAATCTATTGCATACTCCAACTTCTTACAGCTACGCCCTTCATATTCCCTCTCCTCAATTTCATTAGTAAAGTTTAACACTCCCTTCTTTATAAGAAATCCGAGTTTGTCTCTCTCCTTAGCCGCAACTAAATCAAAAAACTGATTCCTCTGGTTTGAAAGAAAATCAAGTAAAAGATTGCTTGAGTTCGGGCGCGCACATTTCCTTATCTCAGAATAATTTATACATACATATTCATTCCACCCATCAAAATACACGCTTCTCTTAGATACAGCATCCTCTATCAAAACAAATCTAAGACTTCCATTGCGCATAATTATTTTTTTTTGAGGAAGTCCAATAGATTGCTCTTCATATTCTATTGTATACTCATCCATCTTTCCTAGTTTATCATACGCATCCAACAACAAGCGAGCCTGAGCAGACATTGCGGTGCTCCCGCTATCCCCACCCAACCCATCACGCCAACCAAAATATATTGTGAGGAGTACGCCAATCAATACAGCTAACACAAGTAAAAGAATGAGAAAACTAAACTTCGGAGTTCCCGTTGTGCCAGATTCCTTCACCACAAAAATCCCCAGCAAAAGTTCCTACTCTATTTTATAACGCCTACACTTAAATCTTTCTCTTCACCAGATACTCCGCAAGCCGGATCAGCTTCCTCTTAGCAGGACAATCTCTAATCAAACTAAGTTTTTTATATGCGTCTTCAATCATTCTCGTCTCAACACGCTTGGCATATTCTATGCTCCTGTATTTTTTCATTATCTTAACAACCCAAGATACGCTTTCTTTGTCCCCCTTACAGGAGTCAAGAATTTCAATCATTTTTCTTCTTTCTCCAGGGCTCGCCTTATTCAGGGCGTGCAATACCATAAGTGTTCGCTTACCCTCCCTAATGTCACCTCCAATTTCCTTTCCATAAATTTTCTCAGAACCTGTAATGTTGAGAATATCGTCCTGTATTTGAAATGCCATCCCAATTTTCATCCCAAACTCATAAAGCCCCTCAGTCTGTCCTCCACTCCCACCACCAATAATCGATCCAACCTCACAAGAACCAGCTATAAGCGCCCCGGTCTTACCTTTCACCATTTCAAGATAATCATCCTCACCAATATCCCAAATCTTGTCCCGATGCCACCTAAGCTCTACGGCCTGGCCCTCTAAAACCATAGTAAATGCATGATGAAGCCTTCTTTGCACTTCTAACTGAACCTTCGGCACAACATCGAGTTCCAAAACAGCTTTCCACGCCATCATAAAAAGCCCATCACCTGCATTTATGGCTATTGGCAATCCGTGGCTTATGTGAAGACAAGGCTCCCCTCTCCTCATCTTGGAGTTGTCCTCTATATCATCATGTATGAGTGTGAAGTTATGGAACAATTCAATACAGACTGCTGCAGGGAGAGCATCCTCTCTCTTCCCACCAACAGCTTCTGTACAAAGCAAACAAAAAACAGGGCGTATTCTCTTTCCTCCACGAGATAAAAATTCCCAAACCAACCCATAAACTTCAAATGGATCTTTGTTTCTGTCTATTAACTTCTGCATATATTTCTCAACCATTGACTTCTCCTTTCCAATCAATCTATCAATCTCTTTCATACTCCAAACCCCTCAAAACTCTCAATTAAATGTTTTAATATATATCAATCACAACTCCATCAATCAAACTCCAACAACTAAAAATAAACTAAGACCGGCTTCGATCCATTTAACATAAACACACCAAATCACATGTACTCGTAATCATAAATCACCTGTATCTATAAAGATAGTATATTGCACCAGAAAAAATGACGCTATACCAGAAGAGCCAAAAAGCACCAATAAAGTCAGCCTTTAAGACAGACAGTACCCCCGCAACAAAAAAAATCATTGAAAAAATTGCTTCAAGGATTGTTGTCTGGAGCACGCCAATAATATCTTTTCCACCACTCGTGCCCTCCCGAGCAACCTTAAATGGCGCATACTTACTTTTAAGGGCCTGGAGAGTGGCCTTTATTCGTACGAAGCTCAATGAAAAGTTTAGAAAATACGCTCTAACTCCATACGCAAGATCTCCAATATATGCTTTTGCTGACAGCAAGATTAACCCAATGGTTGAGAGAATTGACACAACTGCTGGCCACTCAAGATAAATATCAAAAAAAGTCCACTCAGACAAAAACATCCTAGCAACCACATCCAAGACACTCCGAAGGTCCCCAAATATTATCGCAAGCGTCATTAACGCAAGACCTACAAAAATAAACGACATATACTGCAATCCAAAAACAAGCGCAAAATAATGTATCTTATTTCTCCATCCCCTAACCTTCCCCCAATTCTCAAAATATTTCTTTACCAATAAAGCATTCCCAAAAGTATAACGCCACTGCTGTCTGCTAACACCAGTAAACGTGTTTATCGGCTTTCCGAGAGCATAAGTCTTAAGAACATACACCCCCCTATAGCCCCGTGCCTCAACTTCAAGACTATAGGCTGTATCCTCGGTTACTGACTTAGGAAACCCACCAAGCTTTCTTAGTATTTCAACTGACAAGACTCCACAAGAACCAGAAAAAAGAGCACTTCCGTCCTTTGCCTTTACCGGCATGACGCCGGTGAAATAAAATCTGTAAAGCGCATCAACCGTATTCCCAAATATACTGCCTGGCGCAAATTTCTTTTCAGTTTGAACAAACGCAACTCTACTATCCTCCTCCATAAATCCAAGAGTTTCTTTTAGAAAACTTCTATCAACAAGTCGTTCGTCTGCATCAAATATTGCTAGATATTTTGCATCACATTGCCACAGAAAATTATTTAGAGCCCCACCTTTATACCACTCCCTATTTTCTCTGTGGATATAATCTATATCATTTTTTTTGCAAAACTCTCTCATCTCATTTACTATCTTTTCGTCAGTCGAGTCATCAAGCAAGTGTATACTCATCTTTTCTTTTGGATAATCGATAGTCTTAAGTAGCGTAAGCGTCTCTTTAACCATCTCAGGGTCTTCATTATACATCGGCACAGCTATTGCAACAGGCGGAAAATTCCTTAATCTCGGTGCAACTGCCTTATACCCATACGACTCAAGATAGTAATATCCTGCAATTATGTTGAAAACCGTAACAACAACCACGAGAAGAAACATAACTACTGCAAGAGAAGCCACCTCAAATGCACCATCATAAACAGTTTTTGCTACCGCAAAGCCAGCCACAAGAAGAGAAACTACCGTACACGTAGAAATAATTGAAAATGCCGCAATCCTAAACTCTCTACTTTCGGTAAAATCCAACTATCTCACCATCCTATTCAGACAATACCATACCATCCTCATATACTCCCAAGCAGCGTACTTCAAATCTCCAAACTTAGACCCACTCTTACAAACATAACGTGTTTTTATAGGAACTTCACATATCGTGTCGTTATCAACCATCTTTGCTCTACTCTCCCCAACTATCTCCAGCGCATTAAAGGCAATCTCCAAATCAACCAAAAAACCATCCTCCGTTACTCTAATTTTATCCTTCCTAAATGCCCTCATACCTGAGAGGGGGTCAGTTACTCTCCCCCTTGCATAAAAGTTGAAAATTATGCGGATAAAAAGGTTTGCAACGAATCTTATCAGTGGCATACGCCAAATAACTCCGCCTTCCAAAAAGCGGCTTCCATTAATAAAAACAAAGCGACCTTCCTTTATTTTTTCTAAAAACTTTGATAATTCCCTAGGCGAATGTTGTCCATCACCATCAGCAAGAACGATCCACCTACTTTCTGACAGAAACAACCCACTTTTTATTGCACTGCCTTTACCTTGGTTTCTCCTGTGCCTGATCACAACATGAGCACCGCCCCTAGCGGCCATTTCCATAGTCTTATCAAGGCTACCGTCATCTACAACAATAATTCTCCTTGCCCCTATCCTCCTAAATCCAGCAACCACGCGCCTTATCTCGCTTTCTTCATTATAGGCAGGGATAATTAAGGTATACTCCATTTACAACCTCTCTAAACTTTATCAGAAAGGTTATTAAAACATCTAAAGCAAATAAGCACAAATGCGCTTAGCCCATTTTTTCATCTGTTTGCTACTTATCTTCCATCTCTCATCTACACAAGAAATTAAAAAAGACTATCCTTTTCAAGACTACAAATTTACGGAAAGCTACAATCTATATTGGGAAAGTCCAACATTCGACTTGCTTCATCCAAATATCACACGACTGCCGTTTAACATCAATATATGGAGCCATTCCTTCTTTTATCATCTTATAGACCTTATAGACATAACCACCACAGAGCTCTATGACGCGGGCCACTATGCGCCTCTTCTAGCTGATGAGGTAAACTCAAAGGAGTCAAAAGACCTGCTTTTACACATACGCAAAACCAACGAACATTTTGAACTTGCAAAGAGAAATTATACTCACGCACAGGCGTTGTGGAACAATACCATGCGCACAATACTTAACAACCCAAACAACAAGGAAGTCAAACTATTTTCAAATATATTTTTCTCCTTCTCAGTACTTGCCTTTCCAATACCCTCTTTCGTTGTTTTTAAATTATACCCTCTCGTAGATTACGCTCTTAATTTTGGAAATGCATATAAAAACACACTCACCAATTACATACTTGCGCACCAACATGCCAATGCAGCAGTAAATATAGCATTCTCGCAACTCAAACGCACACTAGACAAACTCGAATACGCTGGGGTTGGAAGTAGCGAATATCTCGGAAGCCCAAAAGAAAAATATCTATCTCTACTAAACGAATTTGTATCATCAAACAGCATGTACCTCAACTTACAAGAAGAGTCTGTAAATTTAGAACGTACGCTGAATCTCAACTCACCACCCTCTAAGGAGTCTCTAGGCTTGCTCTTAAGTATTGCTGGCGCGTATGGAGGGCGTTACCTTACTTTCGAGGCCGTAGGCAATGAAACTCCCTACGTTGAGAAGAGCCGCAGCCCTCCACAATCGAACCTTATAGAAGACCTCCTACTCAAAAATAAGATGGCGAGGACAATACTAACAGAGGCAGAGAACGAAATAGGCTACCAATACGAGCTATGCTTAAAAAATATCGTAGAACTCGAATCCGCAATCAGAATAACTGACACGCACCGGCTTTCGGAATTTGACACAAGGGCACTAGCTCTCAGGCAATTTCTTACGCAATCAGAAGAGGAATCTGAAAACTGGCTTTCAACTTCATCCTTTGTTGGAACTCTAAGCGATAGGGAAAGCCAGGTAAAACGCCTGCTCTCCCTGGCAAAAGATGATCTTCAAAACTCTCGTCTCTCACTTTCTGAAAAAAGAAAAAACTACATCTCTTCTTCTGCCGAATACTCTTCATCTTGCATTAAAAGAGCAACCGCAGCAAAAAAGGAATTAGCATTGATTACAGATGAAGCCGTAAACCACGTTGCTGCCGCTCGCAGAATGGCAGAAGCCAAGATAACTTCAGCAGAAGACGCAATAAACTCCTACTCCCTAATAGATGAAGGAGACGCAATAAAAAAATCAATAGCCTCTACTCTTCTTGCCCAAGCAAAATCAAAATTTTCAGAAGCACTTGCTGAAACTTCATTTGGACTAAAATTTGGCCTCTTTTACAATGCCACTATCCTTGCCCAAACAGCAACAAAAGAACTCCTCCCAACCAAAAACTATTCAGACTATCTGGCAGTTTCACAAGCAAGATTATTGCTTGAACAATACGGACGCCTTATAAATGGAGCAAAAAAAGACGGCTTTTTAGATACTAAAAGTTACGAGCAAATTTATTCCGACTTTCAAGCAATACTCAATTCAGATAATAGTCTCGACCTTAAACTCCTTCTTGTTTTGAATAATGCAATAAAACTGCGAATCGATGAGTTAAGCGATACAGTCCTTTCATATTTCAGCCCCGTCACCAACAAATATAACCAAATAAAAGAACTCATACCAAACTTCAAACACCTACTCCCCCAAGAAGCCTCACTCTTCGATTCACTCACCTCCAAATATTTTAAGAACGACTTGCCACACATCTTATCTTCAACTGGCCACTATTCTGAAATAGATTCAGAGTATTCAAAAATTCTCTCAAAATTACTGGAAAAAACACCCGATGCTTTGCAGTCAACACTGCTAAGAAATTACGACCTGCTCGTATACCCGCTAGATCAACCATGTTTGGGGGAAATAAACACAGAGTCAATAACTATCTCTCTCCGCAACCCAACTTCACTATCAACCACCCAAACAACAACAATTACACTACCACTACAAACTCCATTAAATATGAAAGACGCCACATCTCTTCCAAAAGAAATAATAGACATTGCCTACTCTCCAACAAAAAAATCTCTCGCACTAACCTTCTCTCAACTCTCTCCTAATTCTGCGTATACCCTCACGTTTCAAAGAGCCGAAGTCGCCGGCCAAATTTTGAAGGAAACCAAGCAAGTCGACTCAACAGATAAGCAGGCAAGAGTAGCAAAGGAAATAACCTTTGAGGTGGAGCGTCCTTTCACTTCACTATGCGCAAAGATCCCCCTCCCGGCAGATGCATCAACAATTCAGTCAAGCTTTAATCTCCGCAGTCCACAAATAACCCTGTACTCTGACTACACAAAGATAACTCTTCAAGACGTACCAGAAGGAAAAAACACTCTCCGCATATCCTACACTCTTACAAATCCCTACACCATAAAAAAAGAAAATATCCAAGTTAAAGAAGAAAGAGGAGTTTCAAGTATCTCTTATAATCTAGTCATTTCAGACATCAAAGATACATTTGAAAACGTACGTATTATACAAACAGAATTCCTAAACCAGAGCGTTTTGAGCTTTTCAGTATCCCCGCTATCCGCTCACGACGTCTCGGAAATAGACTTCAAACAAGCCCCTTATGTATTTGACTATTCATTCAAGATAAAAAGTCTTTTACCCACGCAACAGGCAACCTTTAAAGTATCCTATAGTGTAGATAATTCTTCCGCATATGCCGAATATCTCTTATCACTCCTTGAGCCGTCTACCTTTCCAAACAACCCCGAATTCCTCTCACTTTACTCAGAAGCAAGGTCGTATGTGCTCTCTGGTGACTATCAAAATGCAATAAAGAAACTTCTTGCACTTTATCTTCGTATACAGAAATCAAAATACGAAAACGAAGCACTCAATGAGCAGTATCTTCTAGAGAAAAATAAGACCGAAGAGAACCTCCTTTCTATTTCCGCCCTTTTAAACAAACTCTCGCTTATGTCGTCTCTTGCTGAAAAAGTAGGCTCATTAGAAACGTTCCAATCAAGGTTAGTCATCGCCAAAACTCTTCTCCAAGAGGCAGATAAGGAATACTCCCTCGGAAATATCCAACAGGCAACCCTCCTCCTCAAATACGCAAACCAGAATCTCTCTGTCATAGAACCCCACGCGCTTCTCATAAACGCACATAAAAATCTGTCCTTGGCCCTTATATCTCTAAAAGAGCGCGCCTTCTTACTCTCATTAAACCAATCTCAAAGACTTTATCTTGACTCAATACTTCAAAATACGTCCTCTTTACTACAGGCATCCAACTCAGCCATACTTGCAAAAGACATTTCACTTGCAATTAATAACCTAAAAGAAGCAGAAGATGTACTTTCGCTTATAGCCCAGTTTATCACTGAGTCAAAGAATAAGAATACTGAGTCTATCCGCCTCCTCCTTCTTAACTACTCGTCTGAGCGGGCAGCCTTTTCTTCTACGCTCCAACTTTACCTCTCCTCCTACTCAAAGTCAAAAGAGCTTAAACCTCCCTTTACTTTCCCCAAAACCCCAACTCAACTACAGGAAGACCTAGATTCAATAGACAAAACCATTGCAAAGATTTCTGCAAAGCTAGAGACTCAAAATATAGACCTCCAACCATCAGAAATATCCTCCCTTCACTCGGCAATAGCGCAATTCTTCTTCTTAAAAAATTCAACTACAAAAACACTTCTGCTTCTCCAAGACCTCGCTCTCTCTTCTCACTCTCTGGCCGAATCATCACTTGAAAAATTAGGCCAGCAAAACGCTTCTAATTTCGAATTAGAAAAAAAATTGAGCGAACTGAAAAACAAAGTTACTCAAAGCTCAGAGGCACTCAAAAATTCTGATTGGGTCTCCTCTCTTTCTCTCACCTCAGGAATTCCCAAAGATACAAGCCTTATCCTAGCTACACTTTCTCCATCCCAAGAAACATATGATCCAAAACTTGTTATTCTAGCCATTGCAACTCTCGGTGTTCTAGTCTCCCTTCTTTTTTTCATACTCTCCAAAAAGAAGAAGCCTCAAAATAAACAATCAAAAAAACTTGAAAGAAAAAAATACGAATTCGAAGACTTTTTTGCCGAAAAAGAAAAAAAGTAACTCCCCTATAGATAAGTTTTTAAACCTCACTTTATTTAACCTACTCAGCCAGGCCATTAAAATAAGCAATAAAGGCAAAATAAGAGGAAGGAGGAGTGGATAAGTATGAAAAATCTTTCTAAAAAGTTCCAAATACTCGCCTTTGCGCTTCTGCTTCTTGTTGGAGTGCTATACTCCCAAGCAGCGACAACAGCAATAAGCGTAGGAATCACAAGTCTTTGTTCCTTTATAAAAAATCTCATCCCAGTAATCTCAATGCTCATGCTTGTCGGTGCAGGAGCAGTCTACGCAGGCGGTCAGCTTATGGGAGCAGAAACAA